>JAQGHW010000460.1 GCA_028291505.1 Rhodopila sp.
GCGGATAAGCAGGCCACTCCAGACATAGTGTCCTGCCCGCGAAGTTCGTCGCGCCTCGCGGCGCACGTAGCGGATAAGCAGGCCACTCCAAACAAAGAGCCAATGGTTCGGATCTGGGGTCGCCCACTTTGAGAAACTTCAGCTTCGTCACACGCGCGACCTTGTGGATGCGCCATGGGTTCTGGCGCGTGGCCGCGAACCGGCTGGCGCACATCAGACCGATCATCCCGGCTCTGACGATAGCCGCTCTCGGCATCTCACTTTCTCTGTATGCCTTCTTCGCCTGGCGGGTATCTGAAGCCGCGGCAAATCGAAATGATTTCAGCCTGGCCGCCACCGCACGCCTCGACATGATGCGGCGGAGCATCCTCAAGCCCTTCGATGCGATGGGCTATGTCGAGAACCTGATCGAATCGGTCGGCCCCGTCGATCAACCTACCTTCAATCGTTTCGCTGGCGAAGTGCTCCGCGAAAATCCCCAAATTCTGCAGTTGATTTGGGCACCCGTTCGCGCCGGCGCAGCCAGCGCGCCGTTCGACGCGCCGGCCGGCTTCACCACCAGCTACGTTCTGCCGGCCGGCGCTGACGAAATCGCTGGCCGCGATATTGGTACCCTTCCCGATTATGGCGCCTGCCTCCACAGGCCTCCGGAATTCGATGCGAAAACAGACCGAATCTGCGTGGTGTCGGTCGATGGCGGCGTCGACGCACTGGTGATCCTGGCTGTGCAGGCCTTCGTACCTCACGCCGGTGATTTGCCGCTGTCGGGCGCGATCGTCGGACGCATACACCTGAAGTTCGCAACTGACGCGAACAACTTGCCCAATATCGAGGTAGTCGATCTCGCCACACCGGGCGGGACCAACCTGTTGCATCCCGCCGAACATTCAGGCGAAGCGGTTCGCGCCATTGAAACGGCGAATGCCGTTTCCTTGGACATACATATTGGGAGTGAAACGTGGCGCCTGGTGAATTTTCCCCCTAAGCCGGCAACGGAGTGGCCTTCCTGGCAGAGCCTGGGCGTGCTTGTCGCATGCCTGGCGATGACGACAAATCTCACGATCTATATTTTGCTGATCAATCGCCACCGTCGCCGCACCGAAGCCACCGTAATCGACCGCACGCGCGAACTGGAGGCAGCGTTGGGTCGTGTGCAATCAAGTGAACAGCGGCTGCAAGACTATGCCGCGATCGCGTCGGATTGGAATTGGGAAACTGACAAGGACCTGCGTTTCACTCATGTGGCGGTCCAGGTCAGCCAACACCAGATTGAACCCGGCGAACTCATCGGCCTGGACCGCCTGACCGAGGACGACGCCGAGAACGAGGTCGTGCAACGTCGCGAACTTCTAAGCTCGCACCAGATCTTTCGCGACCTGCGCTACGACTATGGCACCGACCGTGGCCTGCTGACCTTGTCCCTGAGCGGTCTGCCGATCATCGCCGCCGACGGAACGTTTCAGGGCTATCGTGGGTCCGTGCGCGATATCACTTTGCAACTCCAGGCAGAGGCGAAGCAGCGCCTGGCGCATTGGGCGGCGGAACAGGCCAATCGCGCCAAATCGAATTTCCTGGCCACCATGAGCCATGAGATCCGTACCCCGATGAACGGCGTCCTCGGCATGGTCCAGATGCTCAGCGACACGGCGCTGGATCATGAGCAGCGGCGCATGTGCGATCTCATCTACCGGTCCGGCAATTCCCTGAAGCAGATCCTTAATGACATTCTCGATTATTCGAAGCTCGAAGCGGGCAAGATCACGCTCGAGGTAATCGGCTCGTCGCTGACCGAAATCGTTGCAAGCGTCGTCGATCTGATGCAGGGCACCGCAAAGGCGGGCGGTCTGTCGATCGAACTCGACACCGGCGACAGCCTTATGCCACCGGTGATGACCGATCCGACGCGATTCCGGCAGGTGCTGTTCAACCTGGTCTCCAACGCCATCAAATTCAGCGAGCGCGGCGTCGTGACCATTCGGCTGCGCGGCGTGGACGCCGGCCCGAACCGGCTGGCGATCACCCTCGCAATCATCGATCAGGGCATCGGCATCAGCGGTGAGGCGCTGCGGCGGCTGTTCGCGCGCTTCTCGCAGGCCGACGACTCCACGACGCGGCGATTCGGCGGGACCGGCCTCGGGCTCGCCATAACGCGGGAACTGGTCACGTTGATGGGCGGGACCATCGGGGTTACCAGCGTGCCCGGGCAAGGCACCACGTTTACCATCGAGATGACGCTGCCGATCGCCGAAGGACTCGTCGGGCCCACCCCACAGGCTCGCTGGACCGAACAAGCCGCGGATGCGCGGGTGCTCGATATTCTGGTGGCCGAGGACAACGAGATCAATCGGGAGGTCATCCGCGGTCTGCTTCGGGACCACCGGCTGACCGTGGTCGAAGATGGTCATGAAGCGGTCGAGGCCGCTCGGACCGGCCGCTTTGACCTTGTGCTGATGGACGTCATGATGCCGACAATGAACGGCCCACAAGCCACGGCGGCAATCAGGGCGCTGGGGCCGGCCGGCGCGGCGTTGCCGATCATCGCGCTTACCGCCAATTCGATGTCCGGTGATCGGGAGACCTACCTCGCGGCGGGAATGACCGACTATGTCAGCAAGCCGATCGACCGGCATGACCTGTTCGATGTGATCGAGCGGGTCACCGGTGGGCCCGTCATGCGTCCGATAGCGGCCGGAAAGATCCCAGCGCCGCCGATAGCGGTGACCGAGGCGGCAACTCTGGAGATCGACGACTTCATCGCATCGTTATCCCTCGGAACCTGACCAGCCGGGCATCGGTATCACAGCAGCCCGGCGACGCATGGATCCGGTAAGGCGTATCCGAACCACCTATCGCCGCACGTGCCGCGACAGGTAGCCTGAACACGCCGAACCACAATACGAATGAAGCGTCGATTTCATATCGCCGCTGGTATCAGGCGCCCGCCGCCGCCAGGCGCCGCACCGGTTCGACCCCGGACACCGCCTTGCCCCGCCGCGCCACCGGTTTCGCCCGTGGCGCCGAAGCTGGTGCCGGCGCTGGTTCGATGGCCGGGGTCGGGTCCTCGCCAGTCAGCCGGCCGATCAGGTCGCAGTATGAACTTAGGTAGTCCGCCATCGCCAGCCGTCGTTCGGCATAGGCCCGCGCATTCGCCCGCAGCTTCCGGGTGAGGGCCTTGTCTTCCAGCAGACCCAGTATCGTCTGCGCCAGGGTCCGCGGCTCCAGCGTCGGCGTCAGCAGCCCATTGTCACCGTGAGTAATGAATTCCCGCACCGTCGCGGTATCCCCGCCGATCACCGCGCAGCCAATGGCCAGGGCCTCGCGCAGCGACCAGGACGCAACGAACGGATAGGTCAGGTAGACATGGGCATCCGAACGGCGAAGCGCGGCGAGATAGGTGGAATACGCGACACGCCCCGGAAAGACGACCCGCTCCAGGTCGATATCCTGGCCGATCTCCGCCAGCATCGCCTCCCGCCACGTGCCGCCCTTATGTGGCGCGGCGCCATAGCTGATCCCATCGCCACCGACCATGACGACTTTGATGTCCTTGCGTGCCCGCATCAGGTCGGGCAGCGCCCGCATCATGACGTGGAACCCGCGATACGGCTCCAGGTCGCGCGACACGTAGGTGATCAGCTTGTCCGTCGGACGGATCGTCATACCGTCGATCTTGAGCGTCTTCTTGTGGGCGCCGGGATCCGGACTGCACGTCGCCAGATCGACACCTTCCCAGACCATGTCGATCTGTGGCCGGGCCCAATCCGGATAGGTCGATAATTGCCATTGCGTCGGCGTCTGCCCAGCCCCACCCAGGTTGAGCGCCACGTGATTGATGGCGTTCTTCGCCCGGATACGCGGGAAATCGAGCGGATCGGCCGGAAACTCCGGATCGAAACCGACATCCGCCTGATCATGCCGGTAGTAGAACTCGAAATAGCCCAGCATCGGCGAGTCGGGCCAAAGATCGCGCAGGTTCAGCATCTCGCCCCAGCCGTGGTGCCCGATGATGATGTCGGGCTTATACCCCAGATGCTTCAGGCCAAACCCGGTCCTGAACACCGCTTCGGCCCGTCTGACGCCATTATCCAGCTCCCGCGCCGCGATATGGGTTTCCGCGACGTCCAGCTTGGGGCGGGCATACGGAACCTTGCGAACCCCGATCAGCTCGTTGGGGTTCGGTTCAGTAATGAACACGACCTCGTGCCGCTTGGCGGCGACCAGGTGGCGGGTGATGTGCAGGAATTGCCCGGGATAGTTCTGGTGGACGAACAGGAACTTCAATCTGCTTACCTCGCCTGATCGAGCCGCCGCCCGAAGCACGTTGCTTTATCATCATCGCCCCGCGGTCCGGCCCGCGGCATGGGCTTCCGCGCTATGGGCCCCACGGCATGGGGCCCCGCGGCAGCATGGGCTCCATAGCCCGGGAGCCTGGCACGACCCGAAGCGCATCGAGCCGTGACGATAAATCCAAGTGTCCTGTCGGTAGGCTCGTTCTGTTTCCCGGTCCTATGCTTTGGCGCGCGCCTTGGCCGAGGGTTTACCGACCTTCGCCGGCTGGGGCCTTCCGGCCGCGGCGGGCCTTTCAGCCGCTTGCTTGCCGACGGCCAGCTTCTTGCCGGCCGGCGCCTTTCGGTCCGCGCCATTCGTACCGGCGTCCTGCTTGGCTGACGCGGCGCCGCTGCCACGCGGATGGATGACGATTTGAAATGACTCCATCGCGGCCAGGCTGTCGGCCTCGCAAGTATCCCCGGCATTGACGGGTCCAACCGCGGTGCCATCCACGAACGTTGCGGAATAGGAGCACTCAAGCGCCTTGGCGGCGGCACCCTTCAGGCGGACTTTCAGCCCGAGCAGTGGGAGCGCCATGCCGCGGCTGCCGCAGAATTTGCCGGCTTCGACCCAGGGGGACAGCCAGTTGCGCCCAAGCACGGCTTGATACTCCAGGTCTTCCGCGGCCATCCCGTCGAGCGGCGCCATGCCGAAACCCTCAACCCATTGGCGGCTGCCCTTGTGGCCGAGCCATTCTCCCAGCGAGCAGCTGACGTCACCCATCCGCTGGATGTGCGCCATGACCTCCGGATTGGCGACCGGTGCCGAGGGTTCGCCCCCAGCCGGGTCAGTCCCCATTGGCAGGTTCCTCGCCGCCGGTGCGGGTTCCGCTGCCGACGCTGCATTCGGCTCCCCGCTCAATCGCAGCACCTGCAGCCGTGGTGCGGCATCCATGCCCTTGTGCTGGTAGATCGTGACCAGGATCTGTGCCGATCCATCGGTCACCCTGACCAGCGCGGCGGTCCCGTTCAGCCAGCCATCTTCACGGAATGTGCTCACGCTGACGGCTTCCGGGCGTCCGGCGATGCCGGGTGCCGGCGTGATCCGAACGCCCGGCAACCCGGTCGCCGGATCGGACTGCGGACTGCCAGGCGTTTGGAAAACACAGAACAGACCGGTTTCCAGCGTCATGAGATGAGCTGAAACCTGCAGTTCGGCAACTCTGTTCGCGGCATCTTGCTGCTGGCTGGCCGATTGGGCGGCCTGCTCGGACTTCGAAAGAGGTCGTTCCGCACTCGCGGCTTCGGACATTCGGCTTTCTCGCTTTTTTGGGGTTCGTGCCATTTTTTGTCTTATACGACAGTCATCAGGGTGAGCTGAAGCAATGTGGTTGGTCTCTTGATCGGTGTGACCGAGACTTCGACGGTCCACCTCGTGCGATCATGCATGCAATCTCGGTCATTAGTGCGCCGCCGTCCATGTTGCTGCAACCAGAGCGTTATTAATAGCACTGGCGGACAGACCCAATGGAAGCAGAATTCCTCGCCCCGTGCTCCGGATTCGCTCTGCTGGGGCGCCGATATCGAATGCTGCCGCCGGCAAGCCCGCCCGCCAGATATCGCCCAGGCTGAGACACCATGTCTCCGGGCAGATGGATGCGACGAAGCCAAGCTGGGCATTTTGACCGGCGATCAGACCGACGGCCTCATCCGGCTCGAATTGCCCGGTCACGAAAACCCGCCCGGTCGCCAGCATGCGGGCATCGTCGGTCGTGTGGCCGACCACGATGAACTCCAGATCGAGGTCGCGTCGCGCCGCATCACGGGCACAGGCGAGCAGGATGTCGTAGCCCTTATGCATCCCGATTCCGCCAACCACGCACACGCTTATCCTGCTGCGTCCTGCCGCGTTGGTCATGCCATTAACGGATGTGCCAACACCGGATCGGCCATTACCGGATGGGCTAACACCC
>JAQGHW010000469.1 GCA_028291505.1 Rhodopila sp.
GGGCCTCGCGTTCTGAAGCAGAATCGCGGCAATGGCGGACAGGGCGTGTGGAAAGTCGAAGCTGTTTCCTCGCCCACGCGAGACGCGGCAGTGGTGCGCGTGCTCGAGGCGCGCCGAGGCAGCATGCCGACAGATATGGAACTCGCGGACTTCATGAGAGACTGCAAAGCATATTTCGCGGCTGGAGGATGCATCGTCGATCAACCATTTCAGCCGCGCCTGCCCGACGGAATGATCCGCTGCTACATGGGCGGCGATAAGGTCATCGGCTTCGGCCACCAGCTCATCAAGGCGCTGCTCCCGCCGCCGCCCGAAGGTCCGGATTCCGAAGCGGCCCAGCCGGGCCCGCGGATCATGCATTCTGCATCGGCGCCGGATTTCCAGGCACTCCGGAAAAAGATGGAATTGGAGTGGACCCCTCAGCTGATGCAAACGCTCGATGTGGATCCGGCTACGCTGCCGATCATTTGGGACGCCGACTTTCTGTATGGACCGCGCGCCGCGACCGGCGAAGACACCCACGTGCTTTGCGAAATCAATGTCAGTTCGGTCGCCCCGTTTCCCGAACAAGCGCCCGATGCGATCGCACGGCTCGCCATGGCTCGGCTACGTTCATCACGGCATGCGCCTGCCGCGACAAACGGCTGACAATGCGGTCACCCGGGTTCGCGACATGGACGGCGGCCATTACGGTATCCGGATCTGTCGCGGGTTGGAGTGAACCCGCTCAGGCGCTCCGGCCCTTTGACGGAACCGATGCCGCTGTCGCGGGCGTCGGCGAGCTTGAACTCGAGCTCGAACCTCTCGGTCTGCTTCGCCAAGGTCCGGAGCGCACGCTTATCGCGCCGGAGATGGTCCTTAATCTCGGTGTTGCCGAAGGTTGGGAGGCTGTACTGCAGGGACAGGGAGAAACGGCGCTTCCTCCCAGTTCTGCCGGCGTCAGCCTGGTCGAGAGCGGCGCTTTCCTCAAAGGCATTATTCGGGATGGCGTTCTTCAGGACAAATCGGGACCCAGTATCGCAACGGAGTTCGGCATCCTACTACCTGGGGTCAACGACGAGTCCGGCTTCGGAGCAAGTTGGCTGGGCATCATCTCCTACCGTTTCGGCCCGGTGACAGTCCATTTCAATGGTGGGGCCGCGCTAACGCGGCAGAGACACGGCGAGGTATTTCTCAGCACGATCATCGAAGGACCCTATGATTGGGCTATCCGCCCGGTCGCAGAAATCGCTGATGACCGCGAGACCGGAATCCGGGAGACGTCATCGGTCCTCATCGGCGCTATTTGGCAGTTTCGCGACCATGTCGCCTTCGACTTCGGCGTCCGGGAGGGGCGGACAAACAACCGAGGCCTGACCGAGTTCCGCGCCGGAGTAACCTATGCTTTGCCGCTGTGGCGTCCCAGGCGTGATTGAGTTCGGTTGGGCATGTCTCACGGCAGGCTGCGGTCATCCATGTTGTTCATGCGGTGTCGCATGACTGTCTTTTGCCGACGGCTCCGCTTGTTTGGTAACGGTCGCCAAGAGGAATTGGCGGAATGAACGTGATTGTCTCACGGCGCGCGGTGTTGGATCTCGGATTGATTGCGGCAGCCACGGTGACGCTTCCAGGCGCGGCCATGCCGGATCGAACAGCCGGCCCACAGGCCGGCGACGGTTTCGTGCCGGTCACTGACCCGAACGGGTCCGCCCTTCGATCTGAAGCAATACGCCGTGGCGTAGCGCCGATCCTTGCGTGGCCGAAGGATCGCCAGGCCGGTCTGGTTCGGGACGGCGCACGCTTCAATCAGGTGCTTCTACTCCGCGTCGTGGACGAGTCAGTGAACGAACAGACGGACAAAGTTGTGGCGTTCTCTGCGATTTGTCCCCACGCAGGTTGCCTCGTGTCGGATTGGATGGCGCAGACCGGTCGCCTGCATTGTCCGGGCCATGGTTCTGAATACGATCCGGTGCGAGGTGGGGCGGTCGTGGCTGGGCCTGCCCCACTACCGCTGCCGGCGCTACCCGTTCGGGTCGTAGATGGAGTCGTCACGGTAGCGGGCCCATTCTCGGCGCGGCCGGGTGGACACACGAGCCGAACGACTTAGGAACACCGGTGCTATCTGCCGATGCGACCAGGCAGTTGCTTGCCGATCATCGATGCCCGTGGATCGTTTCCGATTGTCTCTGCGCTTGCTGGCCCGGTGACTTGCGCGACTCGGGCGGCCCGACCCGGGCGGTTGCCGCTCTCAGGGTGCGCTGGTTAGCATATAGGAATCCATCTCACTCGATGGGATAAGGATGGCGCACGCGCGACTAGCGCGTACAGTCCTTCTCGCCCCTGAGTTCGAGATCGCCGAATCATGCATGAAGCAGCCCGTATGGCAGATGAGCGGAAATGCGTGGAGCACGTTGCGCTTGCCGCGCTGTTCATTGCGTTCCTCAAAGTCTCGCTTTGCAGCTTCGGCGGCGGGATCGTCTGGGCGCGCCGTATCACTGTCGAGCAACGCCGGTGGGTAAACGAGGAGGAGTTTTCGGAGATCTTAAGCCTCTGCCAGTTCATGCCCGGACCGAACGTCGTCGGCCTTGCCGTCTGTGTCGGGGCGAAGCTACGGGGCTTGATCGGTGCAATCGCCGCGGTCGCCGGATTCGTATTGATACCCTGGGCAGTCGGCTTCCCACTCGGCGTGTTCTACCTCCAACACACGCATTTTGCTGTCCTTCAGAACATTCTTGGCGGGGTTTCCGCTGCCGCGGCCGGGCTGCTGGTTGCGACGGGGATCAGGATGTTGATGCCGCACCGAAACCGCCCGCAGGCAGTGGTCGTTGCCGCGCTCGCAGTCGGCGGCATGGCGCTCACGAAGCTGCCGCTTCTCGTCGTCCTTCTCAGCCTGGCGCCGATCAGCATTGCGATCGCCAAGACCCAGAGCACGAGACTGCAATGAACAGCGGTGCCGTCCTGATCGCGCTGATGGCGCATCTTGCCTTGCTATCCTCGATCAGCTTCGGCGGTTTTCCCACGGTCCTGCCGGATGTCCGCAACTTCGTCGTTGCCGCTCATGGCTGGATGACAGACCAGGACTTCACCAACTTTTTTGCGTTGGCACAGGCGGTTCCCGGGCCGAACATAATC
>JAQGHW010000470.1 GCA_028291505.1 Rhodopila sp.
CAGGGGCCGGGGCGTTTGGCGGCTCGCCTGGGCGGGGCGGTAATGACTTGGGCGGTGGGCGGTTTTGGGTTGGTCATGGCAGACAAATGAGATCCGTCCTGTCCGGGTTGGCTACACGTTCGGGTGAGCGGGCTTGTACCATGACGGCTTGCGCTTCTCACGGAAGGCGGTGGTGCCTTCATGGCCCTCCGGTGAGTGGCGCTGGGTCCAGCCCTCGTGCGCCAGCATGGAGACCTGGCGTTCATCCAGCAGCAGGTTGTTGGCGCCGAGGAAGCTGCTTTTGGTCATCGCGATGGCGGTCGGGCTGCCCAGGAAAACGGCATCGAGGACGCTGGCCAGTTTCGCTTCGGTGTCGGATTCGGCAACGACTTCGTGGATCAGGCCGATGCGTTCGGCTTCGTGTGCGTCGAAGCGCTCACCGGTGAGGGCGTAGCGGCGGGTGTGGCGCAGGCCGATGGCGTTGACCATGTGGGTGGAAATCGGCGTGGGGGCGACGCCGACGCGGATTTCGGTAATGCCGAACTGCGAGTCCGGGGTGGCGAAGGCGACATCGACGCAGCAGACGATGCCGACGCCGCCGCCGAAGCAGGCGCCGTGGACCAGGGCGATGGTGGGCTTGGGGAATTCATTCAGCAGCTGCATGGCTTTGGTGGTGGCGATGGAGGCGGCGTAGTTCCGGGCTGGCGGGTAGTGGGCGACTTCACCGAGCCAGCGGATGTCGGCACCGGCCTGGAAGTGCTTGCCGGCGCCTTTGATGACCAGGCAGCGGATGGCGGGGTCTTTCGCAAGTTCGGTCAGGCCCTGGATGAGGGCGTCCAGCATGGCGGCATTGTAGGCGTTGCCGACCTCGGGACGGTTGAGGGTGATGGTGGCGACGCCTCTCGGATCGACGGAGAGAAGGACGGGGGATTGGGTCATGTGGGTTCCGCTCTGACTGGTCGGCTTCGGCGCTTTGGCCGAGAGTGCCCGACTGGCCGCGGAAGACAAGGGCGAGCGGCAGATGGACCACCAGTGGAGCGCCCGGGCAGCACGGCGGCCGGTCTTGACCGACCGGGACAGCGGGCGTGTGCGGTGCATCTGGAAGCGATCGCGGGACCCGCGCCGTCGGTTCGGCAGAAGGGTCGCCGCTGGTATTTATTGATTTCGCGCGCAGCTGCCACTCCAACCCTGCGCGCATACCGGTCAGCCCTTCGGGCCGCTGGTATCAGGCCAACTTATTAGCTTCTCGCAATGGTTTAGCCGCCGCGCGGGTGACCGCGGCAGCCTGCGATGCCATGCTGTCCGCACTCGCCGCGGCCGCAACGCTTTCCGTAAACGCCTTGCTTTGCGGGAACCATGTCTTCGCGCGTTCAGTCAACTGCCGCGTGGCGGCCTGGTATGCGGTCGTGTCGGCCGCCATGCGAAGGAACGCGCGAGACATCCACTCCTGCTGCACCTTCAAGGCGTCGAAAGGATCTTTGCTGGTGCGCAGATGGGACACCAGTTGCTGGGTATCCACCACAGCCTCATGGCATCGCCGCAGCCAGTCAGTCACGCCGGTTTCCGCTTCTACCAGCAGATCAGCCTGGGCTTTGAGCACGGGACCGATGCCCGGGTTGAACAACGCGCCGAACAATGCCGCCGCGGTCTTGGTCCGTTCGGTCATATCGGGGATCTGTAACATTTCGCTCATGTCTGCTTTCCTCCGCGATTGTTGTGCGATGAACCAGATGTGGTGTGTCCCGCTGCCGCGACGTCCGCGCTGCCCGAAGTAAGCCAACGGACCCGGCGACCTGTTTTTTGCACAGTGCCCATCGCCGGGTTTCTTGCGGCATCATCTTAGGTGCCGGGTGGCGCAAGGCACAACCGTACGTCGCAATGCTCAGCCAGCTTGGGCCAATCGACATGCAAGGACAATTGCCGGTCGAATCAATGCTATAAGATGCAATCTGGAGCTTTGTGGTCGCGTAACTGTGATGATGGCACCCCGAGGCGTGGCAAGTCGTTTCGTGAAAAGAGCGTCTTTGATATTTCACCAATCTGGATTTGCGAGCCGCCAGTTTTGCCATTTGGATAATTCGCATGCGTCTGGCCGTCCGGTGTCGAATGTATAGACGCCGTTGCCTTGGCAAATCTGGCGACAGATCGGGCTGCCGCGCTTTCGCGTTGCGCGGGCCGGCGGCGCGGTGTTCGGGGCTGGCCCGCTCACGTTGCGGCGTCAGGCGATCGATCGCAAAGTCTGCTTTGCCGTTGGCCGTGGGCGAATGCGGATCTATGGTCTCCACCCTGACCAGTCTGGTATCCGGGAAAGCGCCAATGCCGACTCTCGACATCCTGAACCTGACCCGTCTCGGCGCCGAGGACCGGGGAAAGATCGAGGCGATCGACCCATCGGTGCGACTGACCGACGCGGCGGGCTGGTTCGATGGCGAATATCGTGAAACCTGGCCGGCGTTCAGTTCGGACCGCTATCTGGCGCCGGGTGCGAATGGGCGGGGGACACGGGAGGAACGCGACCGCCTGCTCGGTGCGGCCGACATCATCCTGGGCGGCTGGCCATTCCCACTTGATCTGCGCGCACGGGCGCCACGGCTGAAATGGTTCCATCAGCGACCGGCGGGGGCGAGCAACCTGCTGCGTGGCGATCTGTGGGGCAGCAGCATTACAGTAACGACCTCCCGCGGGTCGGCGAATGGACTTGCGATCGCTGAATTCGCGGTGGCCGGGGTTCTGCATATCGCCAAGGGGCTGCACCGAGCCGCGGTGGACCGAGCGGCGGGTGCGCTCAGCGCGCGGGATTATCGGCCACTGCTGCTGGAGGGCAAGACCGCGTGCATCGTTGGTGCAGGCGGCATCGGGCTGGAGGTCGGCCGGCTGTGCGCCGCCCTGGGCATGCGGGTGGTCGGCACCCGTCGCCACGCGCCGTCCGGGCCATTGCCGCCGGGATTTTCCTACATTGGCGGCGCCGTCGAGCTCGACCGATTGCTGCGGGACAGCGATATCGTCGCGATCTGCTGCCAGTGGACACCGGAAACCGACCGGCTGTTCAACAATGATCGCTTTGCCACGATGAAACCCGGCGGCATCCTGGTCAACGTCGCTCGGGGCGAGATCGTCGATGAGGATGCGCTTGCCGATGCGCTGGCGCGCGGTCACCTGCGAGGCGCCGCGCTGGATGTCTACATCGGCGAATTCGAGCGCCCCCCGATCGTGCGGCTGTGGTCCGATCCACGTGTGGTGATCACGCCGCATATTTCCGGCGCCAGCGACGAGGACCGCCACGGGGCCGTCGCATTGTTCTGCGAAAACCTGCGTGCCTGGCTCGATGGCCGGCCGCTGCGGAATGTTATCGACTGGGAACGGGGCTATTAGAGCGTCCTCACCCTGACTGTGCCGGTTGAAAACGCTCTCTCCCTTGTTTGATCGCATGATTCACGCGCTTTGAACGTTCCGCTCAGCGTGATCATGCTCTTGTTTGATCGCATGATTCACGCGCTTCGGACGTTCCGCCCAGCGTGATCATGCTCTTGTTTGATCGCATGATTCACGCGCTTCGGACGTTCCGCCCAGCGCGATCATGCTCTTGTTTGATCGCATGATTCACGCGCTTCGGACGTTCCGCCCAGCGCGATCATGCTCTATCCCGCAGCCTCGCCCGCCGCCGGTCAGGACGAGGCGCTTGCCTGGATAGGTCTAGACCGTGCTGTCTCCCGCAAGGCCATAGGCCTCTAAAAGATGCATACCCAGGCGGGTCTGTTCGGGAGGCGCCTCGCAGCGACCAAGAATGTCCCTGGCATACACCTTGAAGCTCGGAAGCTCCGTCACCGCGCTGGAATCATCCGACCGGCGGTTGATGAACACGTGTATAAAGTCCGCTCCATCCCTGAACAGCGCATAAGCCACCCCGTCCGGCGCGGCAGCCCGAAGCTCGGGGAACACCGCCCGGGCAAGGGTTTCATTTTCCTCCGCGCGAGCCGGTTTGGCTGTGTAGCGCACCAATGTCACTCTCTGCATCGTCTCGATCCTTTGGTTCGTCGGCACACACGCTGCGTGCCGATGCGACCATGACGCCAGCGATCGCCCAAACGATTCCCGCCAGGAAAATTTCATTCGCGGGAATCCTTTGGCTCCGCTCGCGCGTCTGCATCATCGAGGCGCCGCCGCGCCGACAACGAATGGACAGGAGTTCGCATGCTGGACGGGAACGCGGAGCACGGGGGGTTGGAGCGCCTGATGGTCGAAATGCGCCCGCGCCTGCACCGTTATTGCACGCGCATGGTTGGGTCCGCGATGGATGGTGAGGACGTGGTGCAGGAGGCGCTTACCAGGGCGGTCGAGGCCTACCCGTCCGCCGGGACGATCGATCGACCGGACAGTTGGCTGTTCCGCATCGCTCACAATGCGGCACTTGATGCGCTGCGCCGGCGCAAGCGGCAGACGGCGCTGCTGTCCGGGCTGCAGTTTTGCGGCCCTGCGCCGGACAGCGCTGGCACTGATGCCAGAATTGGCGCGACCGCGAGCCTGGCAACCTTGTCGGTCCTGCCGGTGCCACAGCGTTCAAGCGTCGTGCTGATCGACGTGCTGGGTCATTCCCTGGCCGAAGCTGTCGACATCCTGGGCGTGAGCCCGGCTGCGCTGAAGGCGGCACTGCACCGGGGCCGCATGCGTTTGAAGGAACTTGCCGCCATGCCGGACCATCCCTCTCCCAAGTTGACGAACCAGGAGCGTGACCGGGTGCAAGCCTATGCGGACCGTTTCAATGCCCGCGACTTCGACGCGCTGCGTGCCCTTCTGGCCGAGGATGTGAGGCTTGAACTTGTCAACCGCACCCGGCTGTCCGGCAGTAAGGCCGTCTCGGCTTACTTCACCCGCTACGACGAAGGCGTCGACTGGCACCTTGTTGCCGCCATGGCCGAAAATGGTCCGGCGCTGTGGGTAAGGGATCCGGCGGGCCCAGCGGGCGACGCAGGATACGTGGTCATTCTTAGCTGGACGGATGGGCGCATCGCGGCAATCCGCGACTTTCGCTATGCGCCGTACGTGATGGACAGCCTGGTCGTGCGTCCGCTGTGACGCTGGTGATCTGGCCAGACCGCGGCGACTGGCTGAAGCCAGGTTCAGATCGCATGGACGGGCCGATAAACGTGGTTTGGCGAACCAGGAGGGTGGGTTCGGCGGAGGGCACGATGGCAGCCGAATCACACGACCTTGGCCGGATCGGTATTCGCCCCGCAAACCACGACCCCGACTCGCGCCCCGGCCGGCGGAACGAAGCGCCCGCACAGCAGTGCCGCGGCGGCAGTGGCACCGCCGGGTTCCGCGACCAGCCGGAACTGGTCCCACAGCAGGCGCTGTGCCGCCACGATCGCATCATCCGGCACCAGCACCGCCTGACCGACGAAGCGTTGGGCGATCGGGAACATCAGCGCGCCGACCTGCCTGGCGCCCAGACTGTCGGCGGCCAACCCGCCGACAGGGGCGCCGACCGGTTGGCCGGCACGCAGGGCGTCGTGGAGCGAAGGACAACCCTCGGGCTCCACGCTGATGACCTGCGCGCTGCCGGCGTACCAGGCCGCGACGCCGCCGATCAGGCCGCCGCCGCCGGCCGCGACAAGGATGTGGGTGAGTTCGGGAGCATCCTGCTCGAACTCCCGTCCCACCGTCCCCTGTCCGGCCAGCACGTCGGCGTGGTCATACGCGTGGACCTCCAACGCCGCGGTTTCGGCCTGGCGAATGCGGGAGGCGGTCAACGCTTCGGCATAGCTTTCGCCAATCTGCACGACCTGGGCGCCGTAACTGGCGATCCGGGCGACTTTCGCCGCGGGCGTGCCGGACGGGACGAAGATTTCCGCCTTGACCCCCAGGCTGTGCGCCGCGTAGGCGACCGCCGCACCGTGATTGCCTCCGGATGCCGCGATCACTCCGGCGGCCGGCAGGTCTGCCGAGGGTGATTGCCCGGGCGTCTGGAAGCCGGCCGAGAGCAACCGATTAAAAGCGCCGCGAGGCTTGAAGCTGCCAGCGTGCTGCAACAACTCCAACTTCAACGTCACCGGCAAGCCACTGAGCTCCGCCCGCAATACAGGTGTATGTCGGATGTAGGCGGAAATTCGGGATGCCGCGGCGGCGATCGATTTTCGGTCAAGCATGGTTGGACGCTGACATGCGTGCACATCCGCGACAAGCCACTTCCATTGCAAGCGTGATGCGATCAGAGTGTCGCGTTATGGATAGCCTGCGGCGTCTGCACGGAAGCTGCGCGTCACGCGACGGAGATGCCGTTCTGGTGGTTGGGCCGCCGGGATGCGGCAAGTCTGATCTTGTACTGCGCCTTTTATCGCGCGGCTTTGAACTGGTGGCGGACGATCAGGTGGATATCGTGGACGGCATTGCCTCGTGCCCCGCTGTGCTGGCTGGACTGTTGGAAGTCCGCGGCATTGGGATCGTGCGCCTGCCGTATCGGACGCACGCGCGCCTCGCCCTGATCGTCGAACTGGACGGACGCGCCGAACGGATGCCGCTGCCGCACCAACACGCCGAACTGGACCTTCCGGTGGTGAGCATTGATGCGGTTGCGGCGTCGGCGCCGGAAAAGGTCGCGCTTGCGCTGGATTGCGCCCTTGGCCGGGTCAGCCAGGTTGCCGGGGCGTTCGCCGCATGAAGACGTTGGGGGTGGTGATCGTCAGCGGCCTGTCGGGTGGCGGCAAGGCCTCCATCCTGCGGACGCTGGAGGACGTTGGGTACGAAGCGGTGGACAACCCTCCGCTGACGATGCTGGAGGAGATGATCGCCCGCGGCGACGGGAAGCTGGCGGTCGGCATCGACGCCCGGACCCGGGGCTTCGACGCGGTCGATGTGCTGGACGCCATCGCCCGTCTACGCGGCAACCCCGGGCTGAACATCCAACTTGTCTATGCCTGGGCCGATGAGAGCACCCTGCAGCGCCGGTACACCGAATCCCGCCGTCGCCATCCGCTGGCGCCACAAGGCGTGGTGTCCGGTGGCATCGCGGCGGAAGTCGCGCTGACCGAACCGCTGCGCGAGCAGGCCGACCTGGTGGTGGACACCACGGGTCTGCCGATCGCCAATCTGCGCCGTCTGATCGAGCGGCATTTTGGTGCCGGCGCCGACGAGGCCCAGTTGGGCTTGTCGCTGATGTCCTTCGCCTATCCGAAGGGACTGCCGCGGGAAGCAGATCTGGTATTCGATGCACGCTTCCTTAGAAACCCGCATTACGACCCCATATTGCGTTCCAAGACGGGAATGGACCAGGAGGTCGGAGCCTACATTGAGGCCGATCCCGACTTTGCAAAATTTTTTTTGTGCATCGCGGAACTCGTCGAACTCGTCTTGCCGAGATTCGTGCAAGAGGGCAAGAAATACGCTACGATCACGATTGGGTGTACGGGCGGCCGTCACAGGTCCGTTCATCTAATTGAAAAATTAGCGATTCATCTCACGTCGCGTGCTGCTGCGGGACCGGTTGATCAGGGGGTCAAACCGAGTTGGCGGGTGTTCGTTACCCACCGGGAGCTGGCGCGGGACCGAGAGGGGGACGCTTTTCTGATGGATCGCCCGGTTGCGCGTCGGGACCGATCCGACTTAGACAAGGTAGCGCAGGGTATGTCGATTCAGGCGTAGGAGGCCTGATACATCACGATGGGCACATCGAACGCTTACGGATTGGCTCGCCAGCCTATGCGCTGGCCGGCTTGCCCGCTGACGCTGTGGGACATTCGGGTTCTCTCATGATCGGCATGGTCCTGGTAACACATGGACGACTCGCGGATGAATTGCGGTCTGCCATGGAGCATGTGGTTGGTTCCCAGCGTAACGTCGACACGGTCTGTATCGGGCCGGACGACGACATGGAGAACCGGCGCGCCGAGATCGAGGCCTGTATCGGGCGGTGCGACACCGGCGACGGTGTTGTGTTGCTGACGGACATGTTCGGCGGGACCCCCTGCAACCTTGCCATCTCGATGATGGAAAAGAAGGGTGTGGAGGTAATCGCCGGCGTCAACCTGCCGATGCTGGTTAAATTGGCGAAAGTCCGATCGAAACAGCCGCTGGCTGATGCGGTCACCTGCGCGGAAGATGCCGGGCGGAAGTATATCGCCGCCGCGTCCCATGTGCTGCACGGCTGCAAGGTGAACGGGGTGAATGGGTCCGGCGAGATGAACGGGCCGAACGGCGTGAATGGGTCCAACGGATCCTGTGAATGACCGATGCGCCGGCGTCGAGTGGGCAGCCGGTCCTTTCGCGCGTCGTCACGATCTGCAACAAGCGCGGCCTGCATGCCCGAGCCGCCGCTCGCTTCGTCACTTTGGCTGAGCAGTTCGGCGCCTCGGTGGACGTGCTGAAGGACGGCCAGGTGATCTCGGCGCGTTCCATCATGGGCCTCATGATGCTGGGCGCGTCGCGTGGTTGCGATATCGAGTTGCGTGCCGAAGGCTGGGATGCCAAGGAGGCGCTTGATGCCCTGGCAGCCCTCGTCGAGGCCGGCTTCGATGAACAGGATTGAGCCACCACCGCCGCAACATCAGCGACTGGCCCGCTCCGCCCTCGCTGCCCCCGAAGCACGTACTGACGCACATACCGGCCCTGAGAGGCGGATCGAACGCCTGTTTCACGGGATAGCGGTATCGGCGGGCGTGGCGATCGGGCCGGTATTCGGCACCATCGAACCGGACGCGGTGATCACCAAACAGAAAATCCAGGCGGCCGATATCGGCGCGGAAGGGACGCGCCTGGAAGCGGCGATAGCGCAGTCGCTGAAACAACTGGCAAAACTGCGGGCGCGGCTGGCGGTGCTGCCGGAGGAGAGCCAGTCGGAAATCGCGCCGTTGATTGATGCCTACATTCGCATGCTGGGACCATCTCGCCTGGTGCGCGGTGTTCGGCGGCGGATCGAGGAAACCCTGTTGTCCGCCGAAACCGCGGTCATGACGGAAGCCGCGGCGATCGCCGACGCGATCATGGCTCAGGCTGATCCGGCGCTGCCGGCGGAGGATCTGGCGGGCTTGCGACGGCGGGCGGACGAAATTGGCGAAATCGCACGGCGGCTGGTGCGAAACCTGACGCGGTCGCCGTTCCGCAGTTTCGCGGGCTTGCCGGAGGGGGCCATTCTGGTGGCCGAGGCACTGCGACCGGCGGATGCGGCGCTGCTGGATCCGTCGCGGCTGGCGGGCGTGGTGACCGAGGAAGGTGGTGCGGACGGCCACACCGCGGTGATGCTGCGGGCGCTTGGCGTGCCGGCGGTGCTCGGGGCGGCTGGACTGGCGCACGCGATGAGACCGGGCGACGTCGCGGTGGTGGATGGAACCGCCGGGACGGTCGTGCTGAATCCTGCGGCGTTGACCCTGACGGCGGCGCGGAAGGCCGTTACCGCCTTTGCGCGGGAGCGGCAGCGGTACACTCGGTTGCGCCGGCTGCCGGCGGTCACCCAGGACGGCGTGGCGGTCGAACTGCAGGCGAACCTGGAGCTGCCGGTCGAGCTGCCGCTGATCGTGCAATCCGGCGCGGTGGGAATTGGTCTGCTGCGGACCGAGTTTTTGTTCATGAACCGGGAGACCATTCCGGACGAGGCGGTGCAGACCGAGAGTTACCGGACCATCGTCGAGGCGATGCATGGCGATCCGGTCACCATCCGGGTGCTGGATTGGGGCGGCGAAAAGGAGATCGAGGCGCTGACCCTCGCCGGAGTCGTGCCGGAGATCGCCGATACGAACCCGGCGCTGGGCCTGCGCGGGATCAGGTTGCTGCTGCGGCGGCCGGAGCTTTTTGAGACGCAACTTGCCGCAATTTTGCGCGCCTCGGTTGCCGGGCCGGTGCGGGTGCTGCTGCCGATGGTGACGACTGTCGGCGAGGTACGAGCGGCGCGGGAGGTGTATGAGCGGGTGGCGAGGCGGCTGCGGCGCCGGGGCGAGCGGATCCCGGAAAAGCTGCCGCCGCTGGGGATCATGATCGAGACCCCAGGTGCTGCGCTGTCGGCGGATGCGCTGGCGTTGGAGGCGGATTTCTTCTCGATCGGGACGAACGATCTGACGGCCTATACCCTGGCGGTGGACCGGGCGGAAAGCGATGTCGCGGAGTTGTACGACCCGATACACCCGGCGGTGCTGCGGCTGGTGCAGTTCGCGACCGAGGCGGCGCTGCGGATGCGCATGCCGGTCGCGATTTGCGGGGAACTGGCGGCGGCGCCGAAATTGACTCCGCTGCTGCTGGGTCTCGGGGTCCGGTCGCTGAGCATGAACGCCTCGGCGGTGCCCAAGGTGAAGCAGGTGATCCGGTCGGTGCAGATCGATGCGTGCGTGCGGTTTGCCCGGCGGCTGATGGAGCAAGCGGACCCGGAACGGATACGGGCGATGATCGATGGGTTTGGCCGGGTGGACGGGTAGGGGCCAGACCGCCGTTTGCGCCGCCTTGCCCTTCGCTGCGCAAACCCTTACTCAGCCGCCCGAACCTGAACCCTAGGAGGCCGCGATGGCGACCGAGCGTACGTTTTCCATAATCAAGCCGGATGCCACGCGGCGGAACCTGACCGGCAAGGTCAACGCCGTGCTGGAAGCGGCTGGCCTGCGGATCGTCGCCCAGAAGCGCATCCACATGACCCAGGCGCAGGCGGAGACGTTTTATGGCGTCCATGCGGCTCGGCCGTTCTTCCGTGACCTGGTTACGTTCATGATCTCCGGGCCGGTCGTCGTGCAGGTGCTGGAAGGTGAGAACGCCGTCGCGCGCAACCGCGAGGTGATGGGCGCGACCGACCCGAAGAAAGCCGACGCCGGCACGATCCGCGCCAGTTTCGCCGAAAGCATCGAGGCGAACTCGGTGCATGGTTCGGACAGCGCCGAGAACGCGGCGACGGAGATCGCCTTCTTCTTCGCCGGGACCGAGATCGTCGGTTGAAAACCGGCGCCATGGATTGGGTCGGGCTGCTGGGGCGCGTTCTGATGAGCGCGATCTTCATCCAGGGCGGCATCCTGAAGGCGATGGCCCCGGCCGGCACTATCGCCTATTTCGCCCACGATGGATTGCCGGTGCCGGGCGCCGCCTACGCGGTGGCGCTGCTGGTCGAGATCGGTGGGGGCATCCTGTTCCTGGCCGGCTGGCGGGTGCGGCTGGTGGCGCTGGTGCTGGCGATCTGGTGCATCGCAACGGCGATGGTCGCGCACTACCACCCGGAGAACCGTGACGCGATGATCCACTTCATGAAGAATGTCTGCATGGCGGGCGGCTTCCTGCAGGTGGTTGCGTTCGGTGCCGGCCGCCTGAGCCTCGA
Organism: Rhodopila sp.; assembly: GCA_028291505.1. Taxonomy (GTDB): domain Bacteria; phylum Pseudomonadota; class Alphaproteobacteria; order Acetobacterales; family Acetobacteraceae; genus Rhodopila. The sequence goes on from JAQGHW010000470.1 coordinate 11,258, forward strand.
TCGCAGATAGCGTTAGTGAACCGAGCGCTGATCGTTGGTGGGTCGCTCGGTGGGCTGTTCGCGGGTCTGCTGCTGCGGCAGGCGGGCTGGGATGTCACGGTGTTCGAGCGCAGTGCCAGCGACCTGGCCAGTCGCGGTGTGGGGGTCGGGACGCATCCCGAACAGATGGACGTGATGCGGCGGATCGGCGTCCAGGTGGATCCGTCGATCGGCGTGGCGATCACGTCGCGCATCTGCCTGGGGCGTGATGGCGCGGTGATCGCCGACCTGCCGTTCGAGAAGGTGATGAGTTCGTGGGGCCGGCTGTACCGTGAGCTGCGGCGGCTGATGCCCGACCATGCCTATCGCTCGGGCATGCTGCTGGAGGGCGTCGAGGCGCATGATGGCGGTGTCACCGCGGTTTTCGCCGATGGCAGCCGGATCGATGGCGAGCTGCTGATCGGGGCGGACGGGCTGCGCTCGACCGTGCGGGCGTGCTGCTTCGACGCGGCGGAACCGCGTTATGCCGGCTACATCGCCTGGCGGGGCGTGCTGCAGGAGCATGAGGCGCCGGCGCTGGTGCGGGAGACGATCTTCAACCGCTTTGCCTTCTTTCTGCCGCCGCGGGAGATGGTGTTGTCGTACCCGGTGCCGGGTCCGCCGTTTGCGCTGAACTGGATGTGGTACCACCCGGTGCATGAAACCGAGGTGCTGCCGGCGATGTGCACGGATGCCAGCGGCCGGGTTCATGGGGCGGGGATTGCTCCGCCGCTGATCCGGCCGGAGGTTGTGGCGGCGTTTCGGGCGGAGGCGCATGCGCTGCTGCCGCCGCCGTTCGCCGCGGCGATGGACGCGACGGTGGACCCGTTTTTTCAGCCGATCTTTGACCTTGATTCTCCCGCGATCGTTGCCGGGCGGGTGGCGCTGCTGGGCGATGCGGCGTTCGTTGCTCGTCCGCATGTCGCGGCGGGCGTGACCAAGGCGGCACTGAACGCGGCCTGGCTGGCGGACGCACTGATCGCGTGTCCGGCGGATATCGACGGTGCGCTGGCGGCGTATGAGGCCCGAGCGCGGCCGTTCGGTTCGGCTATGGTGGCCCGAGCACGGTGGATCGGCGCATATCTGGAGGACCCGCCGCGGGCTGGTATTGCGCCTGAGCCGCTGTTGCTGATGCAGGCGATCGGGGCGCGGCTGGAGGAGATTCCCGGCTTGGCGGTGTAGCGTTCCCCTGGCTTCTTGACGCTGAGGCAAGCCGATGGTGAACGAACTGACGCTGACCGGCGATGTTCAAGGCACGCTGCTGACGCCGGCGCGGCGCAGCGGGCTGGGGGTCGTCGTGATGGCGGGGTCGAGCGGCAGGGTGGACGTTGCGCGGGCGGCATTGTTTGCCGCGACGGGGGCGATGGCACTCGCACTTCGGTGGTTCGGCGGGCACGGGCAGGTGCCCGGGATCTGCGAGGTGCCGCTGGAAACGTTTTTCGCAGCGATAGACCGGCTGTCGCGGGAGGGATGCCAGCGGATCGCGTTGGTCGGCACCTCCAAGGGGGCTGAAGCTGCGCTTCTGACGGCGGTCCATGATCCCCGGGTGGACGCTGTGGTGGCGATCAGTCCGTCGTCCATCGTTTGGGCGAATATCGGACCCGGGCGAGATGGCGTGGCATGGCCGCCGCGATCATCCTGGACGCTCGGCGGGGTCCCGCTGGCGTTCGTCGCCCATGATCCGGATTGGCAACGGGAATACCGCGACGGCCTGATATCCTATCGCAGCCAGCACGAGCACAGCATGCGTCGCTTCGTGTTCGAAATGGTTACCGCGACCATCCCGGTCGAAGCGGCCAGAGCCTCGATCATCCTGGTCGCCGGAGGTGACGATGCGCTGTGGCCTTCCGCCATGTTCGCGACGTCGGTGGCCGATCGGCTCGCGACATTCGGCAAGACAGCCCGTCTGGTGCTGCATCCAGAGGCCGGTCATCGGGTCCTGTTGCCTGGGGAGACGACGCCGCGGTCTGCCCTGCATGCGCACGGTGGCAACGACCAGGCGGACGGGGAACTCGGTCAAGCCGCCTGGAACGCGATGTTGCCGCTTCTCCAGCTGCCTCCCCCGGGTTCGAAGGATTGTGCCCCGGCGGTGCCCCCGGCATGATCGGCGCCGGCAGTTTCAGGGGGTGCGCATGGCCGGAACGATCGATCGCGAAGGATACCGCTACATCCCCGGGCCGTTTCAATACTCTGCTGGGGTCGCCGCGCTGCCGGGCTACGCCATCGAGCGGGTGCGGTTCGCCAATCCGGTCCCTTTGCTGGATGGATTCCGCTGGATCGAGGCGTTCCTGCGCGACGCCGTCCTGCCGCTGACGACGTTCTGCGCCTGCGAACTACGGTCGCCCGCGCCGTTCACCGACGCCGGCTTCATCGCGTTCAACCGCGACTATGTCGGCACGCTGGAGCGTTGGGGGATTTTTGCCAACGACCGTAACCCGGTTGCTCGGAGTAATGTGTGCCCCGAGATCGACCCTCCGGCCACGCCGAGCTTCCATGCATTCTGTTATGCGGCGCCGGCTCCGACGGGAGTGCGGTCTTCGTTTGTTGTTGCCGGAAGCGGGGAGTCGCAGGAGGGTTCCGGGCCGTATCGCGACAAGACCATCCGATACGGTGAGACCAGTCCTGATGCGATCGCCGAGAAGGGTCGTTACGTTCTGGGTGTGATGGAGCGGCGCATGGCGGCGCTGGATGCCGACTGGGGTTCGACCACTGCGGTGCAGGTCTACACGGTGCACGATCTGTATCCTTTCCTCGGCACCGAAATCGTTACGCGAGGCGCTGCTCGACACGGGCTGACCTGGCAGTACTGCCGGCCGCCGGTGATCGGTTTGGAATACGAAATGGACTGCCGAGGGGTGGCGAGTGAGCGAGTGGTGGAGGGGTAAAGTCTCCGCCTCTTGATCCCCTGCGGCTGCCGGGTGACGATGGACCCCAATAAACGGGGGAACACGATATGCGACGTCTGGAAGGCAAGGTCGCGGTCGTCACCGGTGCCGGAACCGGCATCGGACGTGCGACCGCCAAGCTGTTCGCGCAGGAGGGCGCCAGGGTTGTCGTGGCGGAGCTTGATGCCGCGGCGGGGGAACAGACGGCGCAACTGATCGTGCAGGCCGGCGGCGAGGCGATCGCCATCACCACCGACGTTACGGAACCCGACAGCATCCAGGGCGCCATCGACAAGGCGGTGCAGCATTATGGCGCGCTGCATGTGCTGCACAACAACGCCGGCGGATCGACGTCGCGCGACAGCGACGTGACGGATGCGCCGCTGGATGAGTTCTGGCGGGTGATCAAACTGGATTTGTTCGGCACGTTCCTGGGCTGCCGCTTCGGCATTCCCGCGATCATCCGGTCGGGCGGCGGATCGGTGATCAACATGTCGTCGAACGTTGCGCTGATGGGGATTCCGGGACGGGATTGCTATACGGCGGCGAAAGGCGGGGTGGCGGCGATTACCCGATCCATGGCGGTGGAGTTCGCGCCTCGGGTGCGCGTCAATGCCATTGCACCGTCCGCGACGATGACCGACCGGGTTCGGAAACTCGTTGCTGGCAACACGGCTTTGGACAAACTGGCGAATTCCCATCTGCTGGGCCTGATCGAGCCGGAGGACATCGCCGCGATGGCGCTGTTCCTGGCGTCGGATGAGACCAGCAAGGTGACCGGGCACGTCTATCCGGTCGATAGTGGCGTCACCATTTCCTGAATAACGGAGTCGTAACGATGAAGATCAAGCGCGTGGAACATATCGCTATCGCTGTCGACTCCATGAAGCAGTCGCTGGACCTGATGCGCGATACGTTCGGGCTGGAGCTGGAATACGAGGAACAGATTGGTTCGACACGGTTGGCGATGCTGCCGGTGGGGCAGTCGTATATCGAACTGTTGGAGGGGCACGGGCCGGAGTCGGGCGTCAGCAAATGGATTGCCGAGAAGGGGACGGGGCTGTTCCATATCTGTTTCGAGGTCGACGATATCGAGGGGGCGATCGCTGAGCTGAAGGCGAAGAACGTGAAGCTGCAGAGCGATACCTGGCGGATCGGGCATGGCGGTTCGAAGATCATCTTCCTGGATCCGTCGGCGACGGGGAACGTGGTGATCGAGCTTGCCGAGCTCGCGGCGGGGCACTGAACCATGGCCGGTTTCGTTCATCCGGAGTTCCTGGTCGAGACGGAATGGCTCGCCCAGCATCTTGCTGATGTGGTCTTGCTGGATTGCACGACGCATCTGATTCCTGACCCCAAGATCACCTATGTCGTGAAGCCGGCGCGGGAGGATTTCGAGAAGGGCCACATCCCGGGGGCGCAGTTCTGCGACGTGTCGCGGGACGTGTCGGATACGACGCAGAAGCTGAATTTCATGCGGCCGACGCCGGATGATTTCACTGTTGCGATGCGTCGTTTCGGTATTGGGAGTCAGTCGCGGGTGGTGACTTATAGTACGGGTAACCCGTGGTGGGCGACGCGGGTCTGGTGGCTGTTGCGCGAGTTTGGCTACGATAATGCCGCGGTGCTGGACGGGGGCTGGCAGAAATGGACGGCCGAGGGCCGTGCCGTTGAGACCGGGCCGGGTAGGGTTCGCTCGCCCGGAGACTTTTCGGTGCGTGAAGTCCGCGACCTGATGGTTGGCAAGGATGCGGTGAAGGCGGCGATTGGGGATGTGGGCATTTGCACTCTGAATGCTCTTTTGCCGGCGCAACATTCCGGGAGCGGCGGCAACAGCTATGGCCGTCCTGGCCGGATCGCCGGCAGCGTCAACGTGCCGGCGATGCATTTGCTGGATCCGGCAACGAACGCGTTTCTGCCGGCGGATGAGTTGCGGCGGCGGTTGGGTGAGGTCGGTGCGCTGGATCGTCCCGTCATCGTGTATTGCGGCGGCGGCATCGCGGCGAGCGCCGACGCGTTGATCCTGACGATGCTGGGGCATACCGACGTGAAGATTTATGACGCCTCGCTGTCGGAATGGGCGAAGGATGCGAGCTTGCCGATGGAGACTGGATAAGTCCCCGATCGTCAAAGATCATCAAGGAGGAAACAACAATGCGACTAGAGAACAAGATCGGCATCGTGACCGCCGCTGGATCGGGGATGGGCCGGGCGGGGGCGATTCGTTTCGCTTCTGAGGGGGCCTCGGTCGCGGTGGTGGATCTGAACGGGGAGGCTACCGATGCCGTGGTGCGTCAGATCACCGCGGCCGGCGGCAAGGCGATCGGTTTGTCCGGCGACCTGACCAAAGATGACTTTGCCCGCGATATCGTGCGGCAGGCGACGCGTCATTTCGGTGGACTCGATTTCGTCTGGAACCATGTCGGGACACCGGGGCCGGCCTCGATCGAAGGGCTGGACTGGAAGGATTTCGACTTCGCGATGACGCTGAACGTCCGCACCGTGCTGGTGACGACCGAGGCGGCATTGCCGGAACTGCGTGCCCGCGGTGGTGGATCGTTGCTGTTTACGGCTTCGACTTCGGGTCTGCAGGGCTCGCCCTACAGCCCGGTTTACAATATCGCCAAGTTTGGTGTCGTGGGGCTGGTGAAAGGGCTGGCCAAGCGTTACGGGCACGAAAATATCAGGGTCAATGCGGTGTGCCCCGGCACCACGGACACGCCGATGCTGCGGGTGTTCGTTGCGCGCCCCGACAGTCAGTTGCCGCCGGGGGAGACGCCAGAAACGCTGGTTACCAAACGCGGCGGACTGAACCCGATGCGCCGGGTTGCCCAGCCGGAGGAAATCGCCAATGCCGCGCTGTTCCTGCTGTCCGATGAGGCTTCGTTCGTGAACGGGGTCGCTCTGCCGGTCGATGGAGGCGCGACGGCGTAGGCGCCCAGGTCGTGGATGGCCGGGGCAAGCCCGGCCATGACACACGTCGTACTTCGGTCGACCTACTTGCAGGCGGTGACCATGATCTCCACCAGCACGTCCGGAGCGGCCATCTCGGCCTGCACGCAGGCGCGCACAGGGGCGCCGTCCTTCGGCAGCCAGGGGGTCCAGACCTCGTTCATCAGGACGCGCTCCTTGATGTGCTTGACCCAGATCGTCGCCTGCAGCAGGCGGGTCTTGTCGGTGCCGTGATGCTCCAGCATCGCGTCGATCTGCGCCAGCACGTCGGCGGTCTGGCCTTTGATGTCCTGCTTGGTGTCGCGGGCGGTGATGCCGGGCAGATAGACAAACCCGTGATATTCCACGGCCTTGGAAAGGATCGGGCCGGGTTCGGTGCGGATGATCTTGGTCATGGGCGGCTCCAGGTTGATACGGATCGCAGCGTTCTAAGCCAAGAGGCCGCCGCGGACCAGAGCGCACCCAGGGGGGCGAAAACCTGCCCCCCGGCTTGACCCGATCGCCAGTCCTGGCGTCGGATGCAGCCACCAGAGAGGGTTCGTCATGAAAATCTGCATCTATGGCGCCGGCGCGATCGGCGGCCACCTCGCGGCGCGCCTGCACAAGGCTGGCGCCGAGGTCTCCGTGATCGCCCGCGGCGCCCACCTCGCGGCGATCCAGGCCAACGGCCTGACCGTTCACGCGGTCGACGGCGAGCACCACACCCCGGTGCGGGCATCAGCGGATTCGGCGGAACTGGGGCAGCAGGTTGCGGTGTTCGTTACGGTGAAAGCCCCCGCACTTCCCGCCGTAGCGGCCTCGATCAAACCGCTGCTTGGTATCGATACACCGGTGGCCTTCGTAATGAATGGCATCCCCTGGTGGTATTTCGACCACCTGCCCGGTCCGCATCAGGGAAAATCGTTACCGCGGATCGATCCCGATGACGCACTGCGTAAGGCACTCGGGCCCGACCGAGCGATCGGTGGGGTGGTTTATTCCGCCAGCGCCGTGACGGCGCCGGGTGTCGTGCATGTCGAACAGCCCAAAAGCCGCGTCATCCTGGGTGAACCGGATGGAACGATGTCGGATCGAGTGCTCACGCTGTCGGGCCTGATCACCAAAGGCGGCATCAGCGGCGAAGCGACGCCCGCGATCCGCACCGAGATCTGGAACAAGCTGATCAGCAACCTCGCCGGCGGGACCCTGGCGGTGCTGACCGGCAGTGCCCCCAAGGGGATTTATGTTGAACCGGCAACAGAACAGGCCGCCCTACGCATGATGCAGGAAGCCACCGCCATCGCCCAGGCGCTCGGTGCCGACCCGCTCACCGACCATGCGCGCCGGATCGGTGGGCAGCGCTCGATGGACCATAAACCGAGCATCCTGCAGGACCTGGAACTGGGGCGGCCGATGGAGATCGACGGCATGTTCGATGCGCCGCTGGCACTGGCGCAGCTTGCCGGCGTGGAGGTGCCGACGCTGGAACTGCTGGTGGCGCTGTGCAAGCTGCGCGCCCGGTCGGCGGGGCTGTACGGTTCAGGTTAGCGAACCGGCCAACCGTGGCAAAAGGCCAATACCACACTAAGGGAGAACGAACCCATGGAAACACGCATCTACGGCCGCTCCGGCCTGCGACTTTCGATCCTCGGCTTTGGCTGCGGCGCTGTTGGCGGACTGATGGTGCGGGGCTCTGCCGCCGACCAGGATCGCGCCATCGGCCTGGCACTGGATGCCGGCATCAACTACTTCGATACGGCGGTGCAATATGGTAATGGTGTCTCCGAAACGAACCTCGGCCGCATCATGGGCGCCCGCAAGCCCGCGGGAGTAGCGGTCGGAACCAAGGTCCGTGTCCCCTCGGCGAATTTTGGCACCATCGCGAAGACCGTCAGCGCCTCCATGGACGGCAGCCTGCAGCGCCTGAAGATGGATCACGTCGATATCTTCCACCTGCACAACCCGATCACCTTGCACGGCGGCGGCGAAAGCCTGAGTGTTGCCCAAGTCCGCAACGAAGTCGTTCCGGCGTTCGAAGTGCTGCGCCAAGCGGGCAAGACGCGCTTCCTCGGCATCACCGCGGTCGGCGATACCGCGGCGCTGCATCAGATTATCGATGCCGAACTGATCGACAGTGCGCAAGTCAGCTACAACATGCTGAATGCCTCGGCCGCGACGGCGCTGCCGGCGAATTATCCAGCACAGGACTACGGGCGGCTGTTCGACCACACGCAGAAGGCCGGCGTGGGTGTCGTCGGTATCCGCGTCCTGGCCGCCGGTGCGCTGACGGGCGTCGCCGAACGGCACCCGACCGCCAGCGCGCCGCCGGAACCCATCGGGTCGGCCCACAGCTACGAGATGGATCTGGAACGTGCGCGGCGCCTGATGCCGCTGGTGACCGAAGGCTTCGCCGATAACCTGGCCGAGGCGGCGATTCGGTTCGCCATTACCCATCCGGCGATGGGCACGATCCTGGTCGGCATGGCGACGGTCGACGAGTTCGAGGGTAGCCTGGCCGCAGTTCTGAAAGGCCCGTTGCCTCGGGCCGCCCTGGATCGCCTGAACGCCTTGACGGCGAGCTTCGCTGGCGAGACGCGATGAAGCGCCTTCTGCTGCTGCTGGCCACGCTGACAAGTGCGGCCCATGCCGAGGTGCCGGAGGTGCGGATCGCGCGTCAGTTCTCGATGGGCTACCTGCAGCTCAACGTCATCGAGCATGAGAAGCTGATCCAGAAGCACGCCGCGGAACTGGGCATCCCCGACGTCAAGGTCACCGCGTATAAATTCAACGGTCCGGCGGCGATGAACGATGCGCTGCTGTCGGACAGCGTCGACGTCGTGTCGGGCAGCCCGCAAGGCATGCTGACGATCTGGAGCCGGACGCGCGGGACTGCCGGAGAGGTGCGTGCCATCAGTGCGTTGGCGACGTTGCCGTTCGCGCTGAATACCAACGATCCGACCATCAAGACCATCGACGACCTGGCGCGCTGCAAGAAGATAGCGGTGCCATCGGTAAGGGTGTCGGCGCAGGCGGTGACGATCGAAGCGGCGGCGGCAAAGGCTTATGGCATCAAGGAGTTTGCCCGTTACGATCAGTACACGATCTCACTGTCGCCGCCGGATAGCACCATTGCCCTGCTGTCCGGCAGCGCCGAGATCGCCTGCAACTTTGCGGTTCCGCCGTACATGCAGCAACAACTGCAAAATCACGCGATTCATACCGTATTGAACTCGTTCGATGTTTGGGGTGGGCCGAACACGTTCACCACGGCGTATATGTCGTCGAAGTTCCGGAGTAAAAATCCCGAGTTGTTCAAGGCGATCCATGCGGCGTTGAAGGAGGCGACCGAGCGGGTCAATGCCAGCCCGGAGACTGCTGCTCGTTACTGGATCGAAGATGGGGAATCGAAGCTGTCGCTTGACTTCGTGAAGTCCATCGCGATGGCGCCGGGCACTACCTGGACGATGACTCCGAAAGGCACCGAAGCGATTGCCGCGTTCATGAACGAAGTCGGATTGATCAAGGTCAAGCCGGGGTCGTGGAAGGACTACTTCTTCCCGGAGGCGTATGACCAGGACGGATCCTGAACCGTCAAGCCCGTTGTTCAGCCCTGACGCTTCCCGGACGCGGTGAGCCCCAGCAAGGTCAGACCCAAGGCGGCGGAGATGATCGAACCGGTGAATATCGCCAACTTCACCTCCGCCTGGATCGCGCTGGCGTGGAGGCCGCCACGAGCCAGATTATCCGGCGGCCGAGGGCGGCCTGGATCCGGTCTCCGGGGCCGCGGTCTATCCGGCGGCGGCCAGTTGCGTTCACCCGGTCGCCTTCAGGCTGTGCGTAATGGGCCGGGGCGCTGGGTTCGCTGCATGCTGGGACGCTCGTTCATGCGGGCCAGCCAGGTGGCGAGGGCGGTTCCGACGAGCAGATCGCGGCCCTCCGGCGTGGCTTGCAGGAAATCGAGTTGCGGCGCGACCATCAGGTCGGCGATCGACAGGCGATCACCCGCCAGGAATGCGTTGTCGGCGAGGAGCCGGCCGAGTTCATCGATGCATGTGCGGGCCATCGGCATGGCCGCTTCGATCGCGGCTTCATCGGGTTTCAGGCCCATCAGCCGAGGGCCGACAATGCGGTTGAACACGATGACCGCACCGACTTTCTGAAACAGATACCAGTCGTTGATGCCGATGATCTGGTTCATCCGCCCGATCGCCTGCGGTTCGGCGGGTTGCAGCGGCGGGTCGGGGAATATCGCGTCGAGGTAACGCAGGATGGCCTGGGTTTCGTACAGGCGGAAATCGCCATGCTCGATCACCGGGGAGCGGCCGAACGGATGCCGAGCAAGGTGATCGGGGGATTTGTGGGCGCCGGGAGGGATGGGTTCGATACGGTAAGGTGCCTGCTTTTCCTCCACACCCATTTGCGCGGCGCGGAGGAACGGACTGCCCAAAATGCCGTAAATGACGACCTCACTCATGCTGTTTTCCCTTTCCATGGAGGCAGGTCGGATTGCCGGTGGTCCGACCTTCGCGGTGCGAATTCTTATTATGGACCTGCGCCAGGTCGCCAGGGCCTGGTCGCGTTGTCCTGGCGGAGGTCATCGGTGCCGTTGAGAGCGCGGGATGGTCAACCCCCCGGATGGCCGAAGCCAGCCGCATGGTGTAGCACTGATGTTGCACCCGCGAAGGCCCCGTGCTGGATCCTCGACCAGGAGACTTTTGGATGCCGAAGATCATACCCGTTGACATTTTTGACTGTATCGTCTTCGGCGCCACCGGCGACCTGACCCTGCGCAAGCTGCTACCCGCGCTGTATTACCGGTTCCGGGACGGCCAGATGCCCGAGGAGTCGCGGATCATCGGCGCCGCCCGTTCCAAACTGACTGACGAGGATTTCCGCGGCCGTGCCGCCAAGGCGCTTGAAAAGCACGTTGCCCCCGGTGACCAGGACCCGGAGACGATGCACCGGTTCCTGCGCCAACTGCATTATCTCCCGATCGATGCCACCGCGTCCGATGCGGACTGGAGCCGCTTCAATGCGCTGCTGGATCCGGCCCGCGTCCGGGTTTTTTATCTCGCCACCTCACCCGACCTGTATGGCCCGGTTTGTCAGGCGCTCGGGGACCATGACCTGGTGACCGCGAATTCGCGCGTCGTGCTGGAAAAGCCGATCGGACACGATGCGGCGTCAGCCCACAAGATCATCGAGGATGTGGGAAAGGTGTTCACCGAAGCGCAGACGTTCCGCATCGACCACTATCTGGGGAAGGAGACGGTGCAGAATCTGATGGCGCTGCGCTTTGCCAACACGATCTTCGAGCGCCTGTGGACCGCCGACGTGATCGACCACGTGCAGATCACGGTGGCGGAGACGGTCGGCCTGGAGGGGCGCGGGGGTTATTATGACAAGTCCGGCGCGCTGCGTGACATGCTGCAGAACCACATGCTGCAGCTGCTGTGCCTGATCGCGATGGATCCTCCGGTTTCGCTCGAGGCCGACCGGGTGCGTGACGAGAAGCTGAAGGTGCTGCGGGCGCTGAAGCCGATGGAACCGCACGAGGTGGCGACGCTGACGGTGCGCGGCCAGTACACTCATGGGGCGATCGACGGGAAGCCGGTGCCGAGCTACCTGGTGGATCTGGGGTCGGATGACCCGTCGGGCACCGAGAGCTTCGTGGCGCTGAAGGCCGAGGTGCGGACGTGGCGCTGGGCGGGGGTGCCGTTCTACCTGCGCACCGGCAAGCGGCTGCCGACGAAGGTTTCTGAAATCGTCATCCAGTTCCGTGCGCCGCCGTTCTCCATCTTTCCGCCGGAGGCCGCGGAGTGGCGGTCCAACACGCTGATCATCCGGTTGCAGCCGGAGGAAGGCATGCGGCTGGAGATGATGACCAAGGACCCTGGTCCGGGCGGGTTGCGGCTGTCCCCGACCGGCCTGGACATCAGCTTCGAGAAGACATTCGGCAAGCGCTTCCCCGATGCGTATGAGCGGCTGCTGATGGACACGGTGCGCGGCAACCCGACATTGTTCATGCGTCACGATGAGGTCGAGGCCGCCTGGGCATGGGTCGAGCCGATCCTGGATGCCTGGTCGGCGAGGCCGGATCATCCGCGTCCGTATCCGGCGGGAAGCTGGGGACCGACGGCGGCGATCGCGCTGATCGAACGCGACGGGCGGACGTGGCATGAGGAGATGGAGTAGGGGGGGCTGTTGGGCGGTTTATATTAAGGTTGACCATTGCCGTGGGCGAGGTCACTTGTATACGACCGAGGTGTGGTCATGAGCGGTTCAATACCAGCCTATTCAGAACAGCGCCGTCAGCGGGCCATCGCAGCCGCCCGAGAGGCAGTTGACGCATTGACCGCGTTAGGGGTGACCGTTCTGGTGACGGGTTCCCTCGCGCGCGGCGGATTTGGTGAGCATTCGGACATCGACTTCCTCATCACCGCGTGCCCGCGACATTTGAAATATACCGTCGAGGGGATCGTCGAGGATAGTCTTTGTGGCGTTCCGTTCGATGTCGTTTACCTGGACGAAATCCCTGAATGGAAGGTCCCTCACTTCATCGAGGGTGCTGTCGATGCACGCCACCTTCGTTGATATCGAGAATGAATTTGGGGAGTTGGAAGAAGAAGTGGTCAGGCTGGCCCGCTTCCTGCAGCGCATAGGTCAAGCCGATCCATCTCCTGACATCCAGTCATCGTGGGAAGCAGTTCATGTTTGTGCTTCCGCCACGGAAAAGATTTACACGGGATGTGAGCGCATCATGGCGAGACTGGCTAGCGAGGTGGATCGTGCGCCATTGGCTCACGCGGATGGTTGGCATACGGCGCTTCTAAGACGAATGGCACATCCCTTTCCCGACGTGCGGAAGGCCGTGATTTCTGATGATTGCTACAGGCGCCTGGATCGCCTGCGGGCGTTCCGCCATCGCGAACGAAATGCCTACGGCACCCATCTGGATTTTGACATCGTGGTAGAGCGGAGCCTAGAGGCTGTGACCGCATTTGACATCTTCCGCCGGGATGTTCGTTTGTTTTTCGCAGTCAGGCAAACTGACGATCGGAACGATCAGGCGCCGGCGTCTGAACCCGAGGGGGGAGCGCCCTCGGGCTGACTGATATCGTCGGCGTTTGCAAACGGGTGGCCGGCCGCGTGGATTGTTTCTGCCTTGCCGGTTAACGTCAGGCACGCACTATAACTCGCGCGTCCATCAGCGGGGGCGATGATTACGTGACGGGACCGGATTCGCGCCCGGCAGCGCCGTTCCCAATCGTGACGTTACGACGCGTCACCGGGGCGCAGATGTTCGGATGAAGGCGAG
>JAQGHW010000473.1 GCA_028291505.1 Rhodopila sp.
TGGTTGGTCTGGATGGCATCGGCCACGGCCAGGGCGGTATTTGGGTGGCGTTGGAGCTGGCCGGGGGTTCGGTGGCCTGCGCGGTGTTCATCCGCCGGCAGAACCGGATGGCGGCGCCGATGCTGCCGGTCGATCTGTTCCGCACGCCGGTGTTCGCGATGTCGGTGGCGACGTCGGTTTGCTCCTACAGCGCGCAGACCGTGGCGTTCCTTGCTCTGCCGTTCTACTTCGCCGTTGCGGGGGGAATGTCTCAGTCACAGATCGGACTGCTGATCACGCCTTGGCCGGCGGTGGTGGTGATCGTGGCACCGATTTCCGGCCGGTTGTCCGACCGCTATCCGGCGGGGCTGCTGGGCGGACTGGGACTGGGGGTGCTGACGGTCGGGTTGCTGCTGATGCTGGCGTTGCCGCCGAACCCTCCGTTTGTGGATGTGGTGTGGCGGATGATGGTGTGCGGGATCGGCTTCGGGTTCTTTCAGTCGCCGAATAACCGAGCGCTGATCTCGGCGGCGCCGCGGTCTCGCAGCGGGGTGGCCAGCGGCGTGCTGTCGACGGCCAGGCTTACCGGGCAGACGATCGGCGGGGTGGTGGTGGCGGTGATCTTCGGGCTGATGGATGGGGATATCGGCGCGGGCGTGGGGCTTGCGCTGGCTGCGGGGGCGGGGTTTTCGGGGTTCGCGTGCGTTATCAGTTTCTTGCGGTTGACGCGGGTTCGGGGGGTTTAGGCAAGCGAAGTGGCTGAGGTTGCCGGTCAGGGCGCTTGGACGGTGCTGGGGCGTCACCCATGCGCATCATTTGAAAGCGAGGCTCTCTTCTTGCCGGTATGGCCGGGATACGCCCTGCCGGATTTACACATCAAGCTGATGCCGAGGCGGCCTGTCCGGTGATGACACCAGGGGACAGCGGTGGGTATGGACGTGGATGTGGCGTTTTCATATCTATTAGTTAATGGAATTGGGTCTTGACTGTTGCGTTTTGAAACGCTGATTATTGACATCGATGTTTCGCTGAACATTCCGATTCGCTGTGTCCCTCGCTCAGTCTGACGGGGCGATTTTCTGGGCAGCGCTTGTATTCTCGTCGATTCAAGCGCAAATAGGGATGACGCCCTCGCCGCGCCAATTGGGATTTGTCCTATCGTGGCTGGTCCTGGTCGCGGCTGGTCCTGGTCGGGCTGGCCCAGTTGGGACAGCATTTCAGCGCAGGGACAGACTGGGAACAACCGGGGATTGGGTAACGCCAACCATCGAACTGGCTTCATTGATGTCAGCTTGGTCATGCCCCGGGGGACCCAGCGACCGCTCACCAGAAGGAAAACATACATGAGCATGACGCCTGACGAGCCAACCGAGAACGAACACGTTCAGGCTGATGACGCAGCGGACGCGATGAAAGATCAATTGCGCAAGGATGTTGCGTCTTGGCGTGAAGGCCGGTCCGAGGGGTCGTCTCGCGGCGCCACGGAGCTGAGCGTGGCGGTTGCTCGTTCGATCGTGCCGCCGACGACCGCTCGGATGAAGCGGGCGAAACCGGCCGCACCGGAGGTCAAATCCGCGTCGACGGAGAAGAAGCCGTTCGGCATGTCCTATGACGGCACCAGCCGGGCGGATTACATCAAGCTGATGATTTCGCGCGGCGCCAGGTGAGCTGGGTCACCTTCGAAGCCGCCACGGGCGGCCTCGTGACGGTGCAGTTGCGCCATGTCGTGGCGATCTATGACGAGCAGGGTTCGGTCAAGCTGGCGACCACCTCGGGCGGGGTGCACATCCTGAAGGACATCACCGTGCAGCGCGCCGCCTGGATCGTGTCCAACGCCGAGGACGCCACGGCAATTCGGCCCGAACAATGATTTTGGGGTCCCTTGTTCAACCGTCACGTGCAATGCCGGCGTTGCCATGGCATGGTGAGTGATGGCAGACACGTCGTATCGGATCGTCCACCGCGAGGACGATAGCTTCGCCGTCGAAATTGTCCGGGTTGGCGCATTGCCGCAGACCGCGGCTGGTTTCGCGACCGAAGCCGCGGCGAAGGGCTGGATTGCCCAGGACGAACGGCTACGCTCCGCCGCTGATCCGTTCGGCACGCCCGCGGGTCGCCGGCGCGGGTATTGATGGCGGCTGGCCAGGCGTCGTTGGCGTCGGCCGTGGCGATGGCTGGCGATTCCGGTCTGCCGGGCAGATAGCGGCCGATCCGCCTCCGCGAGTTGCATGTCGGCGTGCTTTGTGACGCGACGTGACCGGGGGGATTGGCGACGGGGAATGGATGGCTGGGAAGCTGTTTCCTCGAGAGGAGGCTCCTGCGTTTGGTTTAGGCGACGACGCCTAGCGGCATTGGCTCTGCATGAGAATGAGCGATGACGTTGAGGTTGACCACGATCGGCCGGTGGTCCGATGCTTCGCGGAGCAGCGCTCGGGCGCCCAGACATGCGACGCCGCGTACCAGGCAGCGGTCGATCCGCAGCGGGACCACATCGCCGGCGACGTGTGTTGGCTCCCGCGGGCCGACGTCGTGAAAACCGGGCAGCAGCGTTGGGCCGATAAGGTTGTAATCGCCAACCACGGCCGCCCGATACGGCAGGACCTTGGCGATACGCCGCAACTGCCGGCGGTTCAGGATCTGACCGTGGGAGAGGTGGACGTTGGCGACCGCGATCGAGCCGAATTCGACGATCTGGCACACACGGTTGAACATCGCCCCGGCCTGTAGCGGCAACACGACCGGCCACTTGGACAGGGGCACCGGGCTCCATACCCCGAGGCCATGGATGCGGCCCGGCATCTGGTTCCGCTGATACTGGCCGCCCACGCGATCGGTCAGCCCGTCCATCTCCTGCGTGACCTCCTGCATCAGCAGCAGATCGGGATCCTCCCGCAGGATCAGCCGGACGACGTCGTTTAGGGATGCCCCGGTGAGGCGGAGCAGATTCCAGCTGATGAGTTTGGCCATTGCGAGCCCTAGATGGGGCCAATGACCGGGCTGACGCAACCATATTGTCCGCATGGCTGTCCTCCGCCTCGCTTGGCCGTGCCGGATGGAACGTCGATCGGCTTGCCTGAGCGGGCGTAGAGCATTGCCAACGCACGAATTTCGCGTTGGGCGCTTT
Organism: Rhodopila sp.; assembly: GCA_028291505.1. Classification (GTDB taxonomy): domain Bacteria; phylum Pseudomonadota; class Alphaproteobacteria; order Acetobacterales; family Acetobacteraceae; genus Rhodopila. The sequence goes on from JAQGHW010000473.1 coordinate 3,104, forward strand.
GTCTTCGGGGGCATCAGCCGGACTGCTCCAGTCAGGCTGATGTTGGTCTAGCCTTTGATTTGGTGGGCCGATTCACCCAACGCCCGGGAGTCAGGCGTCGGGATCGGACCACTAGGATTCCAGAGTCTGCTCCTCGCCGCTGGAAACATGCTCACGCGTGAGGATGTCCCGGCGTCCGGGCGCGGCTTCCGCGGTGACGCCGAAACGAACCATGTAGGGGCGGAATTTGGTGCGCTCTTCCTGCTCATCCAGGCCGTGGTCTTCGAAATGGTAGCTGTGCTCGGCATATCCGCCGCGCGGTTTGGCGGCGAGGTAGCGCTCGACCGCGGATGCCATCGCCGGTGCGGGCGTCATGCCGAAATGCCGGTAGACGCCTTCGACCGTGCTGAGGGGATCACTGATCAGGTCCATGTGATGCACGTGGCAGATGGGATCAGGAAAGCCAGCGTCGTCCCCGACAGCCATCATGCGGCGGGTGCCGTCGAGCCAGCGCCGGCTTTCGTGGGCGCCAAGGGTTTGCGGGTCGAGGCGGCGGGTGAAAGGGCGCCGCAGGACTTCGGTCAACCGAGCCTGCGAGAGCAGGACCTTGGTGGGATCGCGGTGGACGAAAACCAGTCTTGCATCGGGATAGACGGCCCGGATCGCCTGCAACGCGAACAGGTGTTCGGGACATTTGAGCACCCAGCGTGGCCCGTCCTGGTGTTGGGCGTCCTGGTGCTGGAGAAATTGCAGGAAGCGTTTGTGAAAACGATAGGCGGGAAGATGCCGCACGACATCCGCATCCAACCAGTTGCGATAGGACGGAATATGATAGTTCGTATCGAAGCGCAGGCTGCGAAAGACGTGGGCGGTGATCTCACTGCATTCTTGCGGTGAGGTCGCTTCCAGCGGGTGAAGCGCGCGGAATTCCGGTGCCAGCCACTCGAACGCCTTCAACTGACGGGCGACCCGGGCGATCCGCTGTTGCTGCGTTCCGGCTGCTGGGGACGGCGAGATCGTTTCCCAAACGGCGGGCGCTCGATTGGCCGGATCGGTGAGCATCAGGCGGTGCAGGAAGGTGGTTCCACTGCGCGGCAGACCGGTAATGAAAACGGGTTGGTGGATTGGCGCCGCGGTCATTTCAGGACATCGAACGGACGCATCCTGGACGATCAGCAGATTGGTCAGGAAACGGACGATATCCCATCGCGTTGCGCCTCGCCCGACGATGCTGAGCGCGGATTCGGTAGAACAGGCTTCAAGCAGACGCGTGAGCGGTCCGACGAAAGCGGTATCGCCGAAATCGCTCAGGCCGGTTTGACGGCGAGCGATCTGAATGAGCGGATCAGGGTCGAGAGGCCGGTCCAGCAAGCCAAGAAACTCAGCGAAAGCGTCCGACAGGCGCAGGGCCATGGTCGTAATCGTCAAATTCCAGCCTCCCGCTAACGACGCAGTGATCTTACAACACCCCAATGAACCTGGGTGCAATCGGATTGCTTCCCGGACACAACATAGTGAGCCAATAACAGCCCGAAAGCATGTAACCGACTTAACAATGCCTATGTTTCTGGATGATGTCAGACCACGCGCCAACATGGGTAGCGGACGAACATTGAATGGGGTAGAGGAATCGGCTGATGAATACATCATTCTGCCACCGGCGAGGCCTGATGGTGGCGACTGCTGCTGTTTTTATCGGCGCGGTGCTTCCGGCCCGCGCGGTCGATATTGACGGGGTCACTGCACCGATTCAGCAACTTGTCGATGGACTTCTGCAAGTGATGAAGGCCGGCGCCGCAACGCCTTTTCCGAGGCGTTTCGAGATGCTGGCCCCGATCATGGATCGAACGTTCGATCTGACCGCGATCCTGCAAGAATCGGTTGGGGCGACCTGGGCGACACTGCCGCCGGATCAGCAGACCATGCTGACTCAGGCGTTTCGCCGCTATACCGTGGCGAGCTACGTGAATAGTTTCGACGGCTTCGACGGTCAACAATTCGTGGTCTCGCCGAATACGCGGGCGGTGGGCAACGATCAGGTGGTACAAACCCGGATCATTCCGAAGTCCGGAGAAGGCCATGAGCTGGATTACGTGATGCGTGAAGGAGGCTCCGGCTGGCGTGCGGTGGACGTGCTCGCGGACGGGTCGATCAGCCGAGTTGCAGTGCAACGCTCAGACTTTCGGCGGCTGCTGGCACGCGGCGGTGCGCAGGCCCTGGTGACAAGCCTGCGCAGCAAGTCGGTCGATCTGTCTGACGGATCAAGTTAGCGCACGCAGGTGAGATGATCAGGCCGCCAACTGTTCTACTGTAACAGCATCGCCGGCCACGGTCGTGCGGCGCATGTCACGGATCTGGGTTTCGTCGAAACGCCGGACGCGATGCATCGTGGTACGATTGTCCCACATCACGAGATCGTGTTGTCGCCACTTGTGTGAATACGTGAATCTGGGCTGCACCGCATGCTCGATCAGGTCGCGCAGGAAGGCGCGCGCTTCCGGCATCGGCCAGCCGACGATGGTGCCGGCATGGGAGGACAGGTACAGGGATTTCCGCCCGCTGACCGGATGGGTGCGCACCAACCGTTGCCATACCGGTTTGAACATCTGGCGCTCTTCATCCGACAGTTCGGTGAAACCGAGCGATCCCCGCGAGTGGATCAGGGAGTGTTCGCAGACCAGGTCTTCGACCTCGGCCTTGGTCTTGTCGTCCAGGGTATCGTAGGCGGCGCGCATGTCGGCGAATTCGGTGTTGCCGCCGGCATCGACGACGACGCGGCCGGACAGCAGGGAAAACTTTGACGGAATGGCCTTGTAGGAACTGTCGGAGTGCCAGAGCTGGTTGCCGAGGTTGAACAGCCGGCGGCGATCGTCCCGGGCCAGTGGCTTGTGGTCCACGCCGAGGTTCGACACGTCCGCCATCAAGGGGTCCAGGCGCCGTCCGGCGGGCGTAATGACGCTGCCGGTGGAGGTGTTTTCCAGCGGTCCGAAATTCGCGCTGAACGCCTTCTGCTGATCGTCGGTGAACCGCTGATCGTGATACACGAGCACGGCGTATCGATCCATTCCGGCTTCCAGTTCCGCGGCCTGCGCAGCGGTCAGCGGCTGGGTGATGTCGATACCCGAAACCTCACCGACAAAACCGGGCGTAAGTTCTTTTATGGTAATGGACATGTCGTTCCTCTGTTATTCGGCAACCATCGCGGGCCCCTGCTCCGCCGTCATTGCGGTACCCTTGATCGAGGTGCGGTGCAGGTCCCGGACCTCCTGCAGGTCACGATAGCGCCGAGCGCGGTGCATCGTGGTACGATTGTCCCACATGACGAGGTCGTTGACACGCCATTGATGCGCATGGGTGAACCGTGGCTGCGTCGCGTGTTCGGTCAGGTCGCGGATGAAAGCGCGCGCCTCCGGCATCGGCCAGCCCACGATGGTGCCGATATGCGCTGACAGATATAGCGACTTCCGCCCGGTGACGGGGTGCGTCCGCACCAGCCGATGCCGCACGGGGCGGACCTTGTCGGCATTGCCCTCGCCGTAGTCGTCGAAACCGAGTTCGCCGCGGGAAAACGCGATCGAATGTTCCGTTATGAGATCCTCGATCTGGGCTTTGGTCGCGGCATCCAGCGCGTCGTAGGCGGCCCGCATGTCGGCGAATTCGGTGTTGCCGCCGTGGCCGGGCACCACGCGCGCGGACAGCAACGAATAGCCCGCGCCGGTGGCCCGGAACGACGCGTCGGAATGCCATAGCCGGTTGCCGAGAGCGTACATGCGGCGGTTGTCGTCGCGTTCTCTCAGGCGGCCGGAGGGATCGAGGTTCGAGATGTCGCCGATCTCGACCGGGCCCAGCCGCCGCTCGCTGGGCTTGGTCATCTGGCCGATCAGCGTTGCCTCTAGCTCGCCGAAGTTGCGGCTGTAGTCACACTGTTGTTCATCGGTCAGCGGCTGGTCGGGAAACACCAGCACGGCGTATCGATCCATGCCCGCTTCGATTGCCGCGACCTGATCGTGCGTCAGGGGGATGCTGATATCGATGGCGGAGACTTCGCCGACGAAGTCACGTTGCAGCGGTGTGATGTGCATGATCAGGCTGCCTCTTGCTGGGGTGCGGTCATGGCGTCGCCGCGGATGGTGGAACGGCGCATATCGCGGACCTCCCGCAGGTCGTTGTAGCGCCGAGCGCGATGCATCGTGGTGCGGTTGTCCCAGATCACGAGGTCCCAGGGGCGCCATCGATGCGCATGGACGAACCGTGGCTGCGTCGCGTGTTCGGTCAGGTCGCGAATGAAGGCGCGGGCCTCGGGGACCGGCCAGCCGACGATGGTGCCGATGTGGGCTGACAGATACAGCGACTTTCGCCCGGTGACCGGATGGGTGCGCACCAAGCGGTGGCGCACGGGGCGCAGCTTGTCCTGGTTGTGGGTGCCGTAATCTTCCTTCGGGAAGCCGATGATCTCACGCGAATAAGCGTTAGAATGTTCCGTCACGAGATCTTCGATTTCGGTTTTCGTTGCTTGGTCGAGCGCGTCGTACGCCGCCCGCATGTCGGCAAATTCCGTGTTGCCCCCTGCCCCCGGCACAATCCTCGCCGACAGTAACGAATATTTCGCCGGAACCGCTCGGAATGACGCGTCGGAATGCCAAAGGCGATTGCCTAGCGCGTTCAGGCGGACCCGGTCATCGGCCGCACGCAGCTGGCTGTTACGGTCGAGGTTGGAGATGTCGGCCATCTCCAGCTTCAGCCGCCGGTCCTCCGGTTTGGCCATCTCACCGCCGGAGGAAACCTCCAGCTGCCCGAAATTGCGGCTGAACGCCAGTTGGGTGTCGTCGTCGAAATGCTGGTCGTGGAAGACCAGGATGGCGAAGCGGTCCATGCCGCCCTCGATGGCGGCAACCTGCGGGGCTGTCAGCGGCCGGGTCAGGTCGATCCCGGTTACGTCCCCGGCGAAGCCCGGGCTTAGCGGTGTGATGTCCACCGGCATTCCTCCCATGGAAGCTACCCGGCAGTGTATCGCCAAACCGTGGCGTATTGCCAATGCGCGGCGTATTGCCAATCCTGGGCGGCACCCGGATGATTGGGATCAACAAATCGGGGGATGTTGATCGTGCGTTGGATCCTGGCTCTGGCTGCGCTCGCAGCATTTACTCCGGCGCGTGCGGAGGTCACGGAAGTTCGTTTCGCCCAACAGTTCAGCATGGGCTACCTGCAGTTCGATGTGATGAAGCACCAGGACCTTCTGGCAAAACACGTCGCGGCGGTTGGGTTGCCGGAGGTGAAGGTGACCTGGGTCACGTTCAGCGGGCCGGACATGATGAACGACGCGCTGCTGTCGGATTCGATCGACATCGCCTCGGGCGGGATGCCGGGGCTATTGACGATCTGGGCGAAGACGAAGGGAACGGCGCAGGAAGTCCGCGGCGTGGCGGCGATGTCGCAACAACCTCTGCTGCTGAATTCGCGCAACCCGGCGGTGCGATCGGTGCGGGATTTCACCGACAAGGATCGGATCGCGATGCCGGCGGTGAAGGTGTCCGCCCAGGCGGTGCTGCTGGAAATGGCTGCGGCGCGGGAGTGGGGCGACGCGGCGTACGACCGGCTGGACAAGCTGACGTTCTCGCTGTCTCCACCCGACGCGACGAGCGGCCTGCTGGCGGGTGGCGGCGACTTCAATGCCGCGTTTACGGTGCCGCCGTTCCAGGCCATGCAGCTGCGCAATCCGGCGATCCACACTGTATTGAGTTCGGATGAGGTGATCGGCCCGTCCTCGGGCGGGACGGCCTGGACGACGAAGCGGTTCCATGATGCAAATCCGAAGCTGTATCGGGCGATACTGGATGCGATGCAGGAGGCTTCGGAGTTCATCGCCGAGCATCCGAAGGAAACCGTTACTTACTACGCGGAAGATACGAAGATGAAGATCGATACCGATATGATGGAAGGGCTGCTGGCCGATCCGCGGTTCAAATACGATCTGACGCCGGTGGCCACGATGCGCTGGGCGGACTTCATGTTCCTGGTCCACCGCATCAAGGTCTTGCCGAAAACGTGGATGGATCTGTTCTGGCCGGAGATTTACGATCGCGGCGGGAGTTAGCGCGGTTTGTTGCCATCAGCGACAAAAGTCGTGGGTGGCCGGGCTAAACCCGGCCATGACACTGACATTGGGACACTGGCACCGGGACACTGGCACCGGGTCGGGGGAAAATGCACGGTGTCGATTCCGGGGGCTGTCAGCCGCACCGCAGATCGGCCTCGAACCGGTCGCGCCACTGCTCCAGGCTGTTCTTCCGCATCACTGTCAACATGGCCTGGTGCCGTTCCTGCCTTTCCTCCACCGGCATTGATAATGCCCGTTCCATTGCCTGTGCCATCCCGGCCTGATCGTACGGATTGACCAGCAGGGCCGCATCCAATTCACGCGCGGCACCGGCGAACTGCGACAGGATCAGCACCCCCGGCTCTTGCGGGTCCTGCGCCGCGACATATTCCTTGGCGACGAGGTTCATGCCGTCCCGCAGCGGGGTCACCAGACAGGCCTGGGCCTCGGCGTATAGCGGCATCAGCACATTCCGGGCGAAGCTGCGATTGAGGTACCGCAACGGCACCCAGTCGACCTCGGCGAAGCGGCCATTGATGCGGCCGGCTTCACCCTCCAGCTCCCGCCGGATCCGCTGGTAGGTTTCGATATCAGATCGTGATGGCGGGGCGATCTGCATGAACGTGACCAGGCCGTGGCGGGCGGGGAACTCCGCCAGAAACCGTTCGAACGCGGCGAAGCGCTGCCGCAGTCCTTTGGAGTAATCCAAGCGGTCGACACTGAGGATCAACTGCTCCATCAGGTTGGCGCGCATCCGGGTGGCCTGACGGCGGTTGACGGGTGCCTCGGCCTGCGCCCGCACCTCATCCACATGCACGCCGATCGGATAGACGCCGGTGCGCACGATCCGGCCGAACACCGAGACCGCGCCATCGGGTTCGGCGGGAACGCCGTCCGCATGCCGCACGACGTAGTCGATGAAGGCGGTTCGGTCGATCTCGGTCTGGAACCCCAGCAGATCGTACGCGCACATCGAACGGATCAGTTCGGCGTGGGAAGGGATCGTCATGAACACGCCGGGTGCGGGGAACGGTGTGTGCAGAAACAGCCCGATCCGGTTCGACAGACCGCGCGTGCGCAACTGCTCGGCGAGGCACAGCAGATGGTAGTCGTGGACCCATATCAGGTCGCCGGGGAGGATCAGCGGCGTCAGCGATGCGGCGAAAAGGTCGTTGACCCGGCGGTAACCGGCGAACTCCGGCCATTCGAAACGGCCCAGGCCAATCTGATAGTGCAGGACTGGCCACAGCGTTCCGTTGGCGAAGCCGCGATAGAATTCGTCGTAGTCCTGGCGGGACAGATCGATGGTGAACAGGGTGATCGGCCCGACGTTTCGTTCTGGTTTCGGTTCGCTGCTGTCGCTGATCTCACCACTCCAGCCGAACCACAGGCCGCCCTTCTGCTTCAGCGCGTCCAGCACGCCGGCTGCCAGTCCGCCGGCGGTTGCCTCACCCTCCTGGATCGGGGCGACCCGGTTGGAAACGACGACGAGACGCGACATGGGTGGATTTGATCCCTCTTTTCCGGTCGCGACGAGACGGTGCGCTGGTTGATCGGTTCGCGGGCAGCTTAGGGGGAAATCGATGGTGCCGCCATCCGCGCGGGATCGGATCGATCGTCAACCCCGGCCAGTCGGTCATTCA
>JAQGHW010000491.1 GCA_028291505.1 Rhodopila sp.
CCTTCACCTTCTGAATGTTATAGGGGGGCAGTCCGGCCGGGCTCCGTTGTCCAGCATGTCGAAAAGCCGGTCAAAGCCGACTGTGGAGCGGAACAGGGGAGAAAAGTCGTAGGTCCTCATAACCACATCCTCCTTGAGCAACATGGATACGAACGCTGTTATCGTCGTGCTTGCCGAGCCGGTTGGCCTCGACGATCGACGAGATATTTTTAGGGAAATCGTACTTCAAGAGGTTCGGCAGAATTTTTTTGCCCGCGCGATTTAGGGGGGCTTTGCCCCTTCGCTGCGCGACTGGCTATCGGCTCAATGGCGAAATCAAGCACGGCGGTTCTCACCTCCGCCGCCAAGTGGCCGGTAGGACGGTCAAGCGCGCCGGACGACCGCGGCGCGGTTTCCGCTTCTGCCCCGTCAGCTCTTTCGTGCACCGGTACTTTTGTGCACAATTGCAAAAACTGGCCTCGGCGTTTCCACCGGAGCCGGTCTCCTCGCGACCTGCGAAGATCGGCGGCGCGTTCGCCGAGTTCGAGCGCGCGAAGCTGAAGCAGCGCACCAAAGCTGGCTTCGATACCGTGCTGCGATCTATCTAAATTCATGAATTCAGGAGAGGCGCAGATGCCTCCCCTACCCGGCCGGTTCAGTATTCGGATGCTAGCATGATGGTGAGCACGCGAACGGTTTTGGCCGCATCGCTTGCATCTTCACTGCCCTGGCTCAGGCTGAGATCATAATAATCGATCTTCCAGAATATCCGGTCGCCGTTGTGCTCGAATGCGCCGAAGTCTCGCTCGCCATACGGGTCATTGTCAGGAGTGAACGCATCGAACGTCTCCACCTTCTCGCGGATCGCTGATTGATCGGCAGCTGACAGCGCGCTGATCCCCGAGGTCTGAAACAGGCGGCCTCCTACGCCAAACGCTTTGCGGCACAAGTCATTGAGTTCAGCGATTTTGCGGGTGGTGGCGTCGGTCATTGGCTATCCCCTTTTCGGCCAGAACTAACCAACTGGCCTCCTGGTACGCATGAGACCGTCCAGAACCTGGGGGGTCAGGCTGCTCGCCGAAACGGACGCCGGGCCCAGCGCTCGGCGACGACATGGTCCCGGTCGAGCGTGCCGTTCGTGACAGAGGTTCGTACTTTCAGCATCAGGTGGGCGCCCCTCGGAGACCAGCGCATCTGCTGTTGAGCGTTCATTCGACGATGCAGCAGCCATTGCACCGTGCTCTCGGTGATCGCCGTCGAAATCGGTTCTTCGCATCGGCGCGCTGTCGCGTAGTCGATGATGATATCGGATTGTCCAGACACGTATTTCTCCAGATCGCCCAGAAGACGCGCCACCTTGCGCGCCGCGGCGGTGATCGGTGACATGTTGTCGGCTGGGGCATCAACAATAGCGATCGTTTCGCCAATGAGATCCAGCGCTCGCCTGACCTGACCATGCCACAGACGCCAGCGGATCCGCTCGATGGTCTCGATGAGGCGAGCACCAGCATGGCGATCCGTCTCCGTGGCGTCGGGCCAGCTCTTGGCCGCCTGAGCGACGTGCTGAACCCGCATTGCCAGATGAAACCAATCGAGCACATGGTGAGTTGGACCAGGGCTGGCGGCTTCGCCCAGTGATCGCGGACCGTCGGCACCATCGCTCAGGATGGTGACCGGTGTCTCTGGCGTCGCGCCCAGTCCATGAAGTACACCGCGCAACTGTCGTGTCTGCGCATTTGCATCCGCCGGCACGCTGGCGAACACGACCTGCTTTCCGTCATCATTGCTGACCTGGGCGAGGAGAACCTCGAACGTGCGTCCCTGGTATTGACGAGCCGCCCGCACATGGCCGCCATCAATGGAGAGCGCAATAGATTTCGCCGCGATTGCCGGCTTGGGGCGCACCCCTGCGACGGCTTCCCGCTCCAACCTGGCGCCGACACGAAGTGTTCGCTGCCGGGTCGTTTCCACAGTCTGCGGCTTGCCGAGCGGCAGAACCTCCGACAGCAGCATCCGCGCGCGGCGATAGGGCAATAACGCGCCCATCTTCGCAACGACCCGCTCGTATTCGGGCGTGCATCGGTCGGGCATGATTTCAGCGACCGGGCTGAGTGTTCGGCGGGAGGTCACCGCACATCGGCATGGGGTAAAGCGTGGAGCGCGGACCCCACTGTGCCAAACAGCGACACCAACCGCCGGGAGCGTCGATCTTTGAGGGGCTGCGCGCCACAGCGCTGGCAGTGTCGCCGGCGGCGGCAATGATCCTCCGCCTGCGCTCGAACAAGATGGACCTGCAAATCTGCGAGCACCTGCTTTCCGTCTGCCAGCGTCAGCCCGATCATCTGCGGCGCATATTCGGCCACTGCCGCCCGGCCGCCAATCTCATGAACGACAACGTCCCATCGGGACCGACCAACTCCAACATGACCCGCCACTTCATTCTGAACTCCAGGTTACCACGACCGTGCGGGCCCATAGCACCCCCAGGTTCTGGACGGTCTCCGATGTGGAACCAATCAAGGATCGGTGGCTTCGTGATCCCCGCATCGGCCAGGATCGACCGCAGACCGGGACAACGGTCGGTGAATGCGGTTACCTCGCTGTCGTCGGCTTGGCCGACGATGCGAAGGCTTCGGCGGATCAGCGCCGTGATGTCGGTGCCGGCCTTGGCGACCGCTCCGAACACCTGCCGCCCGCCGCCGGCGGTCTCGACGTTGCCGACACGGAC
>JAQGHW010000552.1 GCA_028291505.1 Rhodopila sp.
ATCCAGGTACGAATCGAAGCCCGGGGCGTCCAATATGTCGATGTTTTAATGTTGGCGGGAAAATACCAGTTCCGGCCGGAACCGCCTTTCATCCCCGGCGGTGAGGCCGCGGGCCATGTCGTCGCGGTGGGTCCCGGCGTCACCGGCTTCGCGGTGGGTGACGCGGTGATGTCTCGGCACACCCTGGGCGCGCTGGCGGAACTCGGCAATGCCAAGGCCGTGCTGTGCGACAAGGTGCCGGCCGGCCTGAGCCTGGCGCAGGCGGGGGTGTTTCGCGGCGCCTACACCACGGCCTATCACGCACTGCTGCAACGCGGCCGCATGAAGGCGGGCGAGTGGGTGCTGGTGCACGGTGCCGCGGGTGGCATCGGCATCGCTGCGATCCAGGTGGCGAAAGCATTCGGCGCCAAGGTCATCGCGACCGCCGGCAGCGAGGCAAAACGTGCGGCCTGCCTCGAGGAAGGTGCGGATCATGCAATCGACTACCGGTCCGGCTTCGTCGATCAGGTGAAGCAACTGACCGGTGGTCGCGGCGTGGACATCGTTTATGACCCGATCGGCGACAAGGTGGCGGAGGAATCGTTGCGCTGCCTGGCGTGGGGCGGGCGCCTGCTGATCCTGGGCTTCCTGGGCGGTGGTCCGACTAATATCCGCAGCAACTACCTGCTGATCAAGGGCATCGACGCCATCGGCGTGCGCATCGGCGGCCTGAACGAGGCGGATCCGGAACTTGCCATCGCCAACATGAAGGCTCTCGTCGCGCTAGCGGAACAAGGCAAGCTACGCCCTCGCATATCCCATACATTTCGGCTGGATCAGGCGGCCGAGGCGTTGCAGGTTGTCATCGACCGCGCGGTGATCGGCAAAGCCGTGCTGCTGAGTTGACCGGAGTTTCTGCCATGAACGAAGAATCGCCGCCACTGCCCGCGCCCCTCGTGATCGGCGACCGTACCGGACAGGAACCGCCAAGCCCGCTGCATACTGTTTCCGCCGAAACCAGGCGGGAGCACGACCTGCTGGGTGAGGCGGATGTCCCGATGTCCGCCTACTGGGGTATCCACAGCCAGCGCGCGGTCGAGAATTTCCCTATCACCGGCGTCCCGGTCGGGCATTTTCCCGACCTCGTGCGGGCGCTGGCACTGGTGAAACTGGCGGCGTGCCGGGCAAACAAGCGGTTGGGCCACCTGCCGGCCGCCAAGGCCGCGGCGATTGAGCGGGCGTGTCTGCTGATCGCCGACGAGGGCCGCTTCCACGAGCAGTTCGTGGTGGACGCGATCCAGGGTGGCGCCGGCACGTCCACCAACATGAACGCCAACGAGGTGATCGCCAACGTCGCGCTGGAGGTGATGGGCTTGCCGCGCGGCACCTACACCGCGCTGCACCCGAACGACGACGTCAACATGGCGCAATCGACCAACGATGCGTACCCGACGGCGCTGCGGCTGGCGACCATTTTCGCGATCCAACCGCTGGCGCGAGCGCTGGATGATCTGGCGTTCGCGTTCAAGACCAAGTCGGTGGAATTCGCCGACGTGCTGAAGATGGGCCGCACCCAGCTTCAGGACGCCGTGCCCATGACGGTGGGCCAGGAGTTCGACGGGTTCCACGCCACGTTGAAGGAGGACGTCGCACGTCTGTCCGACATCGGCGGCCTGTTCCGGGAAATCAGCCTGGGTGCGACAGCGATCGGCACCGGCATCAATGCGGATCCCCGTTACGCCAGCCTCGCGGTGGAGGAATTGGCTCGGGCATCGCGTCAGCCTTTGGTGCCGGCGGTGAATTTGATCGAGGCGACCTCTGACATGGGGGCCTTCGTGCTGTTCTCCGGCCTGCTGAAACGGGTCGCCGTGAAACTGTCGAAAATCTGCAACGATCTGCGCCTGCTATCGAGCGGGCCACGCACCGGGATTGGCGAGTTGCTGTTGCCGTCGGTCCAGGCCGGCTCCTCCATCATGCCCGGCAAGGTCAACCCGGTCATCCCCGAGGTGGTGAACCAGGTGGCCTTCCTGGTGATCGGTCATGACCTGACAGTCACGATGTGCGCCGAGGGTGGGCAGCTTCAGTTGAACGCCTTCGAGCCGACCATCGGCTATTGCGTGTTGAATTCCCTCCGGATGTTGACCGCGGCGGTCGAAACATTGCGGACCCGATGCATCGAGGGCATTGAAGTCGATCGCGAGCGCTGCGAAAGCCTGGTCCGCGGCAGTATCGGCCTGGTAACAGCACTTGTCCCCGCGCTGGGCTACGAAGCCTCCACCCGAGTGGCCCGCCGCGCCCTGGCCGAGAAACGCTCAGTCGCCGAGATCGTTCTGGACGAAGGACTTCTGACGGAGGTCCAGCTCAACGAACTTCTCCAACTGGAGGCAATGACCCGTCCGTCCCGTGCGAAGGTCGTCGTCGCCCGAGCTTAAGTTGCCCCCCGGGCGCTGCCGTCCTAACGTCGACCGCATCAGACTGAAGGAATACGAACCATGGCGACACCCGGGCGCGCCCTGCCGCAGCCGACCCCCGAAACCCAGCATTTCTGGGACGGCACAAAAGCGAACGAGCTGTTGCTGCAGCGCTGTGACGAGTGCAGCAAGGTCTACTTCCCGCCACGCCCGTTCTGTCCGGTCTGCGCATCCCGCAAGGTCTCCGTCACTAAGGCCAGCGGCAAGGCCAAGCTGTACAGCTACGTCATCCACCACCGTCCGGTGCCGGGCTTTACCCCGCCCTACGCGATCGCTGTCGTGGAACTCGACGAAGGCCCGCGCATGATGACCAACATCGTAGAATGCGACCAAACGCCCGAGGCGCTGGTTCTGGACATGCCGGTGGAGGTCGTGTTCGAACCGCAGACCGATACGATCACGCTTCCCTTCTTCCGCCCGGCGAAAGGCTGATCCGATGCCACATAACACAGTCGCCGTCGTCGGCGCCGCCGAAACAACCCGGATGGGGGTTATTCCCGAACTGTCGCAGATCGGGCTGCATGCCGATGCCGCGATCAATGCGATGGCCGATTGCGGGCTGAAGCCGAAAGATATCGACGGAATCGCAACGGCGGGCGAAACGCCGGTGCAGCTTGCGCACTATCTTGGGATCACGCCGACCTGGGTCGATGGGACGTCGGTCGGCGGCTGCAGCTTCATGATCCACGTTCGCCATGCGGCGGCAGCGATCGAGTCCGGATTGGCGAAAACCATCCTCATCACCCACGGCGAGAGTGGGAAATCCCGTGTCGGCAACCCGCCCCGTTCGGTCCACCCGCAGTCGCTGAATGGACAGTTCGAGCAGCCCTTCGGTCCCATGGGCCCACCCAGCATGTTCACCATTCCGGTGCTGCGCTACATGAAGACCTATGGCGTGACCGCTGAACAGATCGCCCAGGTCGCCGTTGTGCAGCGGGAATGGGCGTCGAAGAATCCGCGCGCGACGTTCCGCAATCTGATCACCACCGATGACGTACTGAACAGCCGGATGATCGCCTATCCGTTCCGGCTGCTGATGTGCTGCCTGGTAACCGACGGCGGCGGCGCACTGATCCTGACATCGGCCGAACGCGCCAAGGATTTCCCGACGAAGCCGGTCTACATCCTCGGCACCGGCGAAAGCGCGGAAACCCCGATGGTCAGCCAGATGGAGGATTTCACCTCCTCTCGTGCCTTCCGCGTCGCGGGTCCGACGGCGTTCAAGGAGGCCGGGATCACGCACAAGGACGTCGATCATCTGATGATCTACGACGCCTTCGCGCATCTTCCTCTATACGGCCTGGAAGATCTCGGGTTCCTGCCGAAGGGCGAAGCGGCGTCGTTCATCGCCGGCCGCAACACGGCGCCGGGTGGCTCGTTGCCGTTGAATACCAATGGCGGCGGTCTGTCCTATATGCACTCCGGCATGTACGGGATGTACGCACTGCAGGAAAGCGTCCGGCAGATGCGCGGCATTGCGCCGGCGCAGATCCCGAACGCGAAGATTTCGGTTTGCCACGGTGTCGGCGGAATGTTCGCCGCGTCGGGCACGATTATCTTCAGCAATCAGGCGCCGTAATGGGAGCTCGGTCATGACCGGCAGCCTGTTCACGGGCCTGAAAGTCATCGATTGCGCGAGTTGGATTGCCGGCCCAGCCGCGGCGACGATGCTGTCCGATTTCGGCGCCGACGTGATCAAGATTGAGCCCCCGGGAGCCGGCGACCCATGGCGGGCGTCGCAGCCCATCCCGGGCAAGAAAGTCGACTACTATTGGCAGTTGACGTCGCGGAATAAGCGCAGTCTGGCGCTTGATCTGAAACACCCGGACGGCCAGGCGGTCTTGCATCGCCTGGTCGCCACGGCGGACGTGTTCATCACGAACTTTCCGCTTCCGGTGCGTGATCGGCTTCGTATGGCGCCGGCCGATCTGACGCCGCTGAATCCACGCCTGATCTATGCCTCGTTCACGGCATACGGTGAGGCAGGCGAGGAAGCGGCAAAAACCGGATTCGATTCCACCGCGTACTGGGCACGCACCGGCCTGATGGACATGGTACGTTCAGACGCCGATACCGTGCCGTCCCGCTCGATGCCCGGCATGGGCGATTTTCCCAGCGCCACGGGCGTTTACGCCGCGATCGTCACCGCATTGTATCGGCGCGAGAAAACCGGGCAGGGCGGCGTAGTCCGATCATCTCTCTTACAGAACGGACTATGGGCCAACGGCTGTGCCGTTCAGACCCGTCTGTTCGGTGAAAACGTGGCCCTGCGTCCCCATCGCGACGATGCACCAAATGCGCTGGCAAACCATTACCGTTCCCGCGACGGCCGCTGGTTCATCATGGCCCTGTTCAACGAGCAGCGGCAGTTGCGCTCCTTCCTCGAGGCCATCGGCCGCGAAGACCTGACCGACGATCCGCGCTTCGCAACGACCGACGCCCGCAAGCAGCACGCTCGGGAACTGGTGATCATCCTGGACGAAGTTTTCTCCAGGCGGGATCTGGCCGAATGGCGTACCATCCTGGATGGCGTCGGAATAACGTTCGGCATAGTCGCCACGGTCAACGAGGCGCTGGACGATCCGCAGATGCGTCATGCCGGTGCGTTGGTCCCATTTGCCGACGGTCGGGAACTGACCGTGATGACCCCGTTCCATATCGATGGAGTGACAAAAATATCCGCCGAACGGGCGCCCTCGGTCGGCCAGCACAACGAAGCGGTGCTGCGGGAGGCGGGCTACACCGCCGACGATGTCGAGCGCCTGCGCGGTCTCGGCGTGGTGGCTTAAATCAGCCTGGTCTCCGTTGCCGTCTGGATTCTGACGCTCGCGGTTGCCGCGGGAAGCATCTTGGTGCTGTGGCATTTGCGGGGTACATCGCGACCACCCCTTGTCGCAGGAATCGCGCACGGCCTTGTCGGCACCGTCGGGCTGGCGGCGTTACTGCTTGCATTGCGCGGCCCACCGAGAGGCGTCGCTGCTGGCGCCGGATCCTTTGGGGCCGTATCGGCCGTGCTGTTTGCGGGCGCGGTGCTGACCGGGATCGTGATGTTGGCGCTGCGTCGAAACGGAGCCGTGATGGCCATCCACGCCGGGATCGCCATCACCGCCTACGTCTTGCTGCTGGCGTGGAGTTCGTTGGGGTGACGTTTGCCTACCCAACCGCGACGGAATAGATATCCTTCACTCCGGACGGCAGCGGCAGCGAATCCCAGGTCGCGCCGCCATCCTCGGTGCCATAGATCTCGCCATCGTATCGCGCACCGATATAGACCTGATCTGGGTCTTTGTGATGCAAGGCAACCGACATGATGGTCCCGTGCACCTGCACCTTGTCGAAACGTTTCCACGTCGCGCCCTTGTCGCTGCTGCGATACACCGCACCGTCCTTGCTCGCCGCGGCCACGCTCAGCGCGGCGTACATCGTGTTCCCATCCTGCGGCGAAACCCGGATGTCCCGGCCATAGGTGGTCGGCGAGAACCGGCCCAGCTCCATATCCTGCCAGCTGCGACCGCCATCCGCGGTTTCGAACAGGCCCATCCGCACCGCCAGGATCACCTTGTCAGGATCTGCCGGACTGATCGCGATGGCGTGTCCGTCCAACATACCTTCGTTGTACGTATCGCTGACGATCTTGCTCTTCAGATGCGGCTGCTGAGCCAGTTCGATCAATCCCGAACTGCAATCGCTCCAACTCTCGCCGCCATCGGTCGTCCGCATCACGCCGTTCACTTCCAGTGCGGCGAAGATGGTGCCGGCCTTCGACGGGTGCTGCGCCATCCGCATCACGCGGCAGGCGAA
>JAQGHW010000590.1 GCA_028291505.1 Rhodopila sp.
CAGCGTCTCGGAGACCGACGGCTTCTTCTTGATGTCGAGGGACCGCAGGGAACGGATGACCTGGGAGAGCTGGGTGGCCAGGTGCTCGGAGATGCCCGGGACCCGGGCGAGCACGATCTCGCGTTCGCGCTCGATCGACGGGTAGTCGATGTGGAGGTACAGGCAGCGGCGCTTGAGTGCCTCCGAGAGGTCGCGGCTGTTGTTGGACGTGAGGAAGACCGGCGGGATCTGCCGGGCGGTGACCGTGCCCAGTTCGGGGACCGTCACCTGGTAATCGGAGAGGATCTCCAGCAGGAACGCCTCGAATTCCTGGTCGGACTTGTCGATTTCGTCGATCAACAGCACCGACCCGCCGGGTTCCTGCAACGAACGCAGCAACGGCCTAGGCTCCAGGAACTGCCGGGAGAAGAAGACATCCCCGAACGAATGCAGCTTGTCCAACGCCGTGGTCAGATCGTCGGCATCGCCGATCACCGAGTTGATCTTGTCCTTCAGGATTTGGGTATAGAGAAGCTGCTTGCCGTACTTCCACTCATACAATGCCTTGGACTCGTCCAGGCCTTCATAGCACTGCATGCGGATCAGCGGCAGCTTCAGCCAGGACGCGACCGACTTCGCGAGTTCGGTCTTGCCGACACCGGCGGGCCCTTCCACCAGGATAGGTTTCTGCAGGTGATGCGCCATGTAGATCGCGGTCGAGATCTGTCGGTTGGCGATGTAGCCGGCCTCGCCCAGGCCCTGCTCGACAGCATCGATCGATCGCAGGGGTGACACCCCCAGCGGCAACGCATCGTTCACATCCAACTCCAAGCTACTGTTCAGTAACCCGATCGCATCGCCTTGGCTGAATGTCAAACGTTGGGGAGGTCGGGGCGTTGCCCCGAACCCCACCAAGGAGCGACGCTCCTTGGAACCTATTCATAAGGGGATTGGGGGAAGTCAGCCGTCTCGGTCGCCCCCTCCTCCCCCAATCCCCTTGTAGTGGGATCAAAGGGCCGCCGGCCCTTTGCGGGTTCAGGGCAGAGCCCTGACCTTCCTAAAGTTCGATCACGCCGCCGCGCAGGCCTTTCGTGACGGCTTCGGCTCGGCTGGTTGCGTCCAGTTTCGTGAACAGCGCTTCCAGGTGGAATTTGATGGTGTGGACTGAAATTCCGAGGCGGCGGGCCATCGCCTTGTTGCTGAGGCCTTCGCCGATCAGTCCCAGGATTTCGCGCTCCCTTGGGGTCAGCAGGGGCATGTCGTCGGCTGGCGCGAAGCCCCTGGTTTCGGGTGCGGCGCTGGTTCGGACCAGCAGGCCGGCGAAGACAGCGCGGAGTGCGGCATCCAGTTGCTCCGCGGTCGCATCGGGCGGCAGCACGCCGGCTGGTGCGCCGGGTGGCGAGCCCGTGGTCAGCGCGACAACCGGCGCCTCGGCCTCCTTCGGCAGGGGTGAGGACGTCCGGTCCATGTCGCACAGCTCCACGTCCGGCGTCTCGTTGGTCAGGACGTGCCCGGCGGCTTCCAGCATTGCGGTCAGACCCCGGCGGCGAACCGGATCGTTCGCGTGGACCCTGATCCGGAGGCCGCCTGGCCCGCTCATGCGGCCGGACGCGCCGCGATCGTCACGTTGATTGCCTGGACCGCGCCGGCGCGCAGCACACGCAACACCGTGACCTGTCCGATCCGGTCCGGACCCAGCAGGATCGACAAGGCGCGGGGCCGGCTGACTGCTTCGCCGTCGATATCGAGCACGATGTCCCCGGGCAGGATGCCCGCTGTCGCGGCTGGTCCACCGCCGGCCAGTCCGACCACCATCAGCCCGCTTTCGCGCCCGGCTGCCTGATGGAAACTATCGGGAATCAGCACTGGCTGTAGACCAACTCCGAGCCAGGCGCGGGCAATCCGGCCTTCGGTGAGAAGGGGTTCGACGACACGCGCCAGGGTCGCTGTCGGGATGACAATGGTTCGGCGCCGCGGTCCAGACGTCGACATTCCGATCAGACCACCCGCGAGCGACAGCACCGGGCCGCCTTCATCGATGCCCAACCGGGCTTGCAGTTGGATCAGCGCGTCGATCCGGCCGCCGGCCATGCTGTGCCAGGCATCACCCAGCGCGTGCACCATCGCGAGACTTGCAGTGGGGCCGCCGGCGGCATCGGCGCCGACCAGCAGTGCCAGATCGCCGACCCGGACCGGCTTGGCGGCTGGCGGCAGTACTCCCTCCAGGGCGGTGTCCAGCTTCAACACGGCAACGTTTGTCCCGGCATCGCGCCCAGCGAGGGTGGCACCGACGGTCTGGCCGCCGCGCACAACCTGCAACGTTGACGCATCCGGCGGCAGCATCTGTTCTGACGCGACCACGACATCCGGACGCCACAGAATCCCGCTGGTGGGGCGCTTACCGGTTTGAATTCTCACCACGATCGGAGCCGCGGCGGCGATGCGGTCGGCGAGATCCGACGAAAACTGTTCGATCATATCCATGCGTTGAGACCCTCCTTGCATGGTCTCACCTTGCGCCGGTTCCGCCGCGGCCGGCATCGGACGGATGGCCGGGACGATGCCCCGCCAGATGGCCGGGTGCCGCGGTGACCGCAGCCTCCCCATTTGGGCCTCGAAAGGAAGACTTCCATGCCGCTCGATGCTCTCAGCCAGGAACTCGATCCGTATTCCGCGCAGGTGGTGCACGCCTTCGACCGCGTTGGCCCCGCGGTGGTGCACGTGACTGCTTTCACCAAGGAGGGCCGGCCGGCCGGGCAGGGTTCGGGTGTCATCTTCACCCCCGACGGCTACGTGCTCACCAACAGCCATGTCGTTGCCGGAGCGGCCCGCCTGCAGGCCAGCCTGACCGACGGCCAAAGCTTCGAGGCGGCCCTTGTCGGCGACGACCCAGCCACCGACCTGGCCGTCCTGCGCCTGTCGGGTGCCGGCCTGCCGCATGCCGAACTCGGTGCTTCCGCATCGCTGAAGGTAGGGCAACTGGTGGTCGCCATTGGCAATCCACTGGGTTTCACCTGCACGGTCACCGCGGGGATCGTCAGCGCGCTCGGCCGGACGTTGCGCACGCGGGGAGGGGGCCTGCTCGACAGCGTCATCCAGACTGACGCGCCGCTGAACCCGGGCAACTCCGGCGGCCCGCTGGTTTCGGGCGCGGGACGGGTGGTCGGCATCAACACCGCGATGATCGCGCCGGCGCAGGGCATCTGCTTCGCCATCGGCATCGACACCGCGATCTGGGTCGCGACGCGGCTGATGCGAGACGGGCGGGTGCACCGGTCTCGGCTTGGCCTGTCGGCGCAGACCGTCCCGATCACCACCCGGGTGCGCCGCTTCCACGATCTGGACCAGACCACCGGGGCGATGATTTCCGAACTCGCGGCCGATGGGCCGGGCAAGCAGGGTGGGCTGCAGGCCGGCGATGTGGTGGTGGCGTTCGACGGCATCCCGATCTCCGGCGTGGACGACCTGCACCGCGCGCTGACCCAGGAACGTGCCGGTATCGAGATACCGCTGCGGTTCCTCCGCCGGACCGAACTGCTGACGCTGCTTGTTACGCCGCGGGAGACCTGAACCAGGCTTGGTGGAGTGCGAGGGACGGCACGCAATGTACTGGCGAACGGCACGCAATCGGCAGATAAATGCGTTCATACGATCGGCGCCCAGCGAGACAAAGCCTGTCAGCGCAAGCCGAGGAGGTTCGCATGACCGACGACGACAAGATTGTGCTGTTTCACTGCCCCAACAGCCGTTCTGGAGGGGCGCTGATCCTGTTGGAGGAGCTCGGGGCTCCCTATGACCTGCATGTCCTGAACATGCCGGCCGGTGAGCAGCGACAGCCGGCGTTTCTTGCGGTCAATCCGATGGGCAAGGTGCCGGCGATCCTGCACGGCGATGTGCTGGTTACGGAACAGGTGGCGATTTATTTGTATCTGGCCGATCTTTTCCCCGGTGCGGGCCTGACGCCGGCGGTGGGCGACAGGCGCCGCGGACCCTATCTGCGCTGGATGGCGTTCTACGGGAGTTGTTTCGAGCCCGCGGTCGTGGACCGGGCGATGAAGCGCGAACCCGGCCCGGCGATGATGTCGCCATATGGCGATTTCGAGACGGTCATGGGGACCTTGAACGCGCAGCTTCGGGCTGGTCCGTTTATGCTCGGTGAGGCGTTTTCGGTGGCGGACGTGTTGTGGGGGACTGCCCTGCAATGGATCACGATGTTCGGTCTGGTTCCGGTAACCCCAGAGATCAGCGCCTACCTCGAGCGCACCACCAATCGTCCGGCGGCGGTTCGGGTGCGGGAGCAGGATGCCGCGCGGGCGGCCCAGCAAAAACCGTCATGACATTGGAACGGCGCTGACGGTTCGGATTGGTCCAATCAACTTGGGCGAATTCGGTGGAAAAGAGCAGATCAATTCCACCAGGATCAGCCCGATGCCAGAACACGACAGCTTCCCGATTTCCAACCGCAACCGGCTGCGGCGCCGGCACGAGCGCGGGCGGTTCGACCGAGCGACGGTGTACGACATCCTTGACTCCGCGATGGTCGCGCACATTGCCTACGTGATCGACGGCCAGCCGTATTGCACACCCACCGGTTTCTGGCGGGAGGATGACAGGCTGTACTGGCACGGTTCCTCGGCCAGCCGGATGATCCGCGGTCAGTCCGCTGGCGTGCCGGTCTGCGTGACGGCCACCCACCTGGATGCGATCGTCCTTGCCCGCAGCGGCTTCCACCACTCGGTCAACTATCGCTCGGTCATGGCGTTCGGCACCGCCGAGGTTGTTACTGACGTGGACGAAAAGCTGCGGCTGATGGATGGCTTCGTGGACCGGTTGTATCCGGGGCGGTCGCGCGAGATCCGGCCGGCGAACGCGCAGGAGGTCAAGGCGACCAGTTTTGTGGTGATGCCGATCGATGAGGCGTCGGGCAAAATCCGGTCCACTCATGTCTCGGACGACGAGGAAGACTACGACCTGCCGATCTGGGCCGCGCGCATCCCGGTGCGGCAGGTTCTGGGCGAAGCTGAACCCTGTCCGCGGCAATTGGCCGGACTGGACGTTCCGGCCGGCATGCGAGGCTATCGCGCCGAACGTCCGTTGGATGAGACGCTGCTGGAAGCATACCGGCTCCACTATCCCGAATGATTGCCGGCTGCCTCCGGCTGCGGCATCTTCGTGTCGAACACGGAAACGCCGGAGACAAACAATATGAAACGCCGTCACCTTCTGACGGGCGCTGCCGCGCTCGCGCTCAGCCGACCCGCCATTGGCGGCACGGCCAAAACGTTGATCCATGTGCCGCAGGCCAACCTGACCAGTCTGGATCCGGTGTGGACGACGGCGGTCGTCACCCGCAACAGTGCCGGCATGATCTTCGAGACGCTGTTCGGGCGGGACGAGCAGTTGAACCCCAAGCCGCAGATGCTGGAGGGGTTTGTCACCGAGGACGGCGGCCTGCGCTGGACCATGACACTGCGTCAGGGGCTGCTGTTCCACGATGGTACCAAGGTTCTGGCGCGGGACTGCGTGGCCTCGCTGCGGCGGTGGATGCGGCGCGACCCGGTCGGCCAGACCATCGCCGCCAGGCTGGACGCGCTGGAGGCCAAGGACGATCGCACGCGGGTCTGGCGGCTGAGCAAACCGTTCGCCTCGCTGCCGTACGCCCTGGCGAAGACTCAGCCGACGCCGGTGATCATGCCGGAGCGGTT
>JAQGHW010000606.1 GCA_028291505.1 Rhodopila sp.
CGAACGGCACTTTGATCTATCTTTGTCGCCTAGAGCGTTGTCAACCTGACGGTGCAGGTTGACAACGCTCTATCCCCTTGTTTGATCGCATGATTCACGCGCTTCGGACGTTCCGCCCAACGCGATCATGCTCTAATCGTGGCATGGATGATATCGCCGGCCGACTTCAACTTGTTCTGATACCAGAAAGATCGTGCATCCGCGGGTGCGCGAAGCACGCGGATCATACGACCAAATAACGATCCAAGGCAATTTCAGGGTAATTCGCCGGCCGGGAAATGCGTCGGGCGCCCGATCAATGAAGGTTCGGACGGCCGCCAGGGCAGTGTGATTCCGGCGACGAACGACGACCCGCGGAGGTCAGGAACAGGATCGAGACGGAGATGTCCCCCGGCGCCCCCGGAGGGCGCGAGGCGGCGATTGGCCAGTATCCGGCTGCGCCGCACCCGCCGCGACGTGATGGTCCCGTCGTACATCTTGTTACATAATCAGACTGGCTTCCAGGAGCGATCGACCTCCACATCGATCAGCGTCGGGCCGTCCGCGGCGAGCGCCTGTTGCAGCAGGTCGCCCAGATCGGACAATGTCGTTGCCTTATGCGCTTGCAGCCCCAGGCCACGCGCCACCGAAACGAAATCGACTCGCGGCTTGTCGAGGTCCATCGCGACATAGTTGTCGGCCTGTGCGGCCAGTCCCTTCATCGCGTTGGTCCGCTGCTTCAGGATGCGATACGAATAGTTGTTGATGATGACGAACACCATCCGCAGGTTCTGATTCGCCGCGGTCCACAGGCCCTGGATGGTGTACATCGCCGACCCGTCGCCGATCAGTGCCACCACCGGGCGATCCGGCAGCGCCAGCTTGACGCCGATCGCCGCCGGCAGGCCCCAGCCGATGCCGCCGCCGCGCAGGCCATAGAAGCTTTGTGCATCATCACTTTTGAGAAATCGGCGCAAGCCGGTACCGGATGAAACGGTTTCATCGATAACCACCGCGTCGTCCGGCAACAACCGCCCGATAGTCTGCATCAGTGCCAGCGGATGGATCGGATGCCGTTCGGATACCGCATCGGCCATGGCGTGCAGCTTGCGCAGGCTCGCGAGCCCCTCTGCCTTCGCATGCGCCAGCCGCTTAACCGCGGCCTCGGTCTCCGCGGTGGAACGGGCCTTCAGCACGGCGGCGGTCAATTCTAGCAGAGTAACCTTTGGTTCCCCAAGGATAGACACCTGTTCCGGATAGTTCTTCGCCAGCTCCCACGGATCGGTGTCCAGATGAACCACGGGGTAGCCTTCCGGTATCGATTCTATCTCGCCAGGCAGGGACAAGGTGAACAGGTCGCCGCCGATGGAGACCAGAAGGTCATGCTGCGCCAGCACGCCGTTGATCGCCTCCGGCAATCGCACCAGCGCGCCGCGATACAGCGGATGGGATGACGGGAACATCGCGCGACTGGCCATTCCCTCATCGTAAACCGGGGCACCCATCGCCTCGGCCAGGGCGACCAGTTCCAGCAATGCGTTGCCCTGCGGCACCGCATCGCCGGCGACGATCACCGGGCTGCGCGCCTTGGCGATGATCGCCGCGGCTCGGCCGATCGCGCTGCTGTCGCCCCTGATCCCGGTCGCCACCCGGCTGGGCGCGCCCAGATCGAGGTCGGCACTGTCGGTCAGGATGTCGCCCGGCAACGACAGGAACACCGGCCCCGTCGGGGGCGCCAGAGCGGTCTTCACCGCCCGGTGGATCGCCCGCGGCAGGTCGGCCAGCCGGCGCACTTCCTCCGACCATTTGACGAACGGGCGGGCGATGGTGGGCAGATCGGCCCATAGCAGCGGTTCGGTGAAATTAAACCGCTGCTCATGCTGGCCGGCGGTCACCAGGATCGGCGACCCGGCTTTCTGGGCGTCATACAGCATGCCCATGGCGTTCCCGAGGCCAGGCGCGGCGTGCAGGTTGACCACCGCGCATTGGCCGGACGCCTGGGCATAACCGTCGGCCATGCCCATCGCCGGCGCCTCCTGCAACGCCAGGATGTATCGCAGTTCATGCTCCGCCGCGAGCGCATCCATGAGTGGTAATTCCGTGGTGCCGGGGTTGCCGAACATTATCCGCACCCCCTCCTGCTTCAGTAATTCCAGCAGAGCAGTCTTTCCTGGCATCATCGGCATGGATATTTTCCCCCGCGGGCGGCAAAAATGGTGCTGTTCCGCTACAAAGCCTGGTTCGCTGATAAGGCCCTGGTCGCCCCGAAACCTCGGGGGGCCGATTACAAGGCACCGGGCCGCCGCGCAAGCGGACGCGCCTACAACACGAATGGGAGACGTTTTGCATGACAAGAATATCGCGTCGCGTTCTGATCAGCGGGCTGGCCGCCGCACCACTGGCCTGCCCCGCGATCCTACGAGCCCAGACTTCGTCGAAACCGGTGAAGATCGGCCTGCTGTCGGACATGAGCGGCCCGTACCGCGATGTCGGCGGGCTGGGGAACAAAGTCGCGACCGAGTTGGCGATCCAGGATTTCGGCGGGTCTGTCCTGGGCCGTCCGATCGAGATCATGCAGGCGGACGACCAGGACAAGCCGGATGTGTCCACCTCGCTGGCGCGCGAATGGATCGATGATGCCGGTGTCGATGTGCTGGCGGACGGCGCGGCGAGTTCCTCCGGGCTGGCGGTCCAACAGGTTTGCCGGGAAAAGAAGAAGATCTACCTGGTTACCGGACCGGCAAGCTCCGATTTCACCGGCAAGCAATGCTCGCCGTATGGCATCCATTTTTCGTATGACACCTATGCGCTGGCACATGGCACCGGCAATGCGCTGACCAAGGCCGGCGGCGACTCCTGGTTCTTCATCACCGCCGACTATGCGTTCGGCTACGCGCTGGAGCGGGACACCGCCGACGCGGTCAAGGCCGCCGGCGGCAAGGTGCTCGGTTCGGTTCGCGCGCCGCTGGGGACCGCGGATTTCTCATCGTATCTGGTGCAGGCCCAGGCGTCGGGTGCCAAGGTCATCGGCCTGGCGAACGCCGGCACCGACACGCAGAATTGCGTCAAGCAGGCGGCGGAGTTTGGCCTGACGAAAAGTGGTATCCGGCTGGCGACGCTGCTGATCCAGATCAGCGACGTGAACGCGCTGGGCCAGAAAGTGTGCGAGGGACTGATCTACACCGACTCGTTCTACTGGGACATGACCGACAAGTCGCGCGCCTGGTCGAAACGCTGGAGCGACAAGATGGGCGGGATGGTGCCGGGGCTGCTGCATGCCGGCAGCTATTGTGCCGCCACGCATTGGCTGAAAGCGGTGAAGGCGGCCGGATCGACGGATTCCGATGCTGTCGTTGCCAAGATGAAGGAACTGCCGGTCAACGATTTCTACAACGACAACGTGAAGGTCCGCGAAGACGGGCGGGTGATGCACCTGATGTATCTGTGGCAGGTGAAGCCGGTCGCGGAGGCGAAGTCCAAGTACGACTTCTGCACCAAACTGGCGACGATCGCGCCGGCCGATGCCTGGCGCTCGATGGCCGACGGTGGGTGCCCGCTGATCAAGGCGTAACGTCAGCCGGCGGCGCGGCATCGTCAGCCGCGCCA
>JAQGHW010000617.1 GCA_028291505.1 Rhodopila sp.
CCCGGCGGCGCTCGAACCACGGTGACACCATCGCGATGATGGCGGCACCACTCGTCGCGGCCCATCCGGCCCCGCTCAAGATCGCGGCGACGAACAGAAACCAGGGGGACGCAGCCAGCGACCAGCCGCACATGCCGACCACCAGGGCCACCGCGCCTGCCTGAGTCACCGCCGCAATGCCGAACCGGCGATGCGCCTCGGGCAGGCGCGCAACCAGGACGGCGCTGACCAGGTAATGCACGGTGATGGCGGTAGCGATGATGGAGACCGGCCAACCGCGCTGTTGGTGCAGAACATTGAGGAAGACTGCGGGCCCGTAATAGCCGAACCCAAACGTGAACGTCGCGACCGTGAAGGCCGTGAGCACGACTTTCCAGCCGAAGAAGATAGATCGCGGGGCGGTGCCGCTCATGGCTGGCGTCCGATCAGTCGGCGGTGCCACAACACAAAAAGCTGCGCGCGCTCGAGGAAGCCAAGGCGCGCATAAAGCGCAACAGCCGGATTGTCGGGAAACACATGCAGGAATGGCGTCTCCCCACGTTCCAGCACCATACGCATCAGATTTGCCGTGATCACCGCGCCCAGGCCGGTCCCGCGCGCTGACGGATGGACGCAGATCCCGCTCAGTTCCACGAAACCAGGCAGGCGAAAGCGCTCGCCACCCATTGCGATCAACTGCCCGGCGCGCCGAACGCCCAGATAGACACCAAGCGACGACGTGCGCGGGCCGAATGGTCCCGGTTTGGCCGCTTCGGCGAGTGCCAGCATGTCGGCGTCATCATCCGGACCGAGCACTACGAATTCAGTCTCCGAAGTGTCAGGAAACGCCTCGACCTCCTCCGCCACCATCTGCACGATCGGCCGCGCGCTGATCGTTTCCCATCCTTGAGGTGCCGACTCCTCTTGTGGCCGGAACAGCCGTGCTTCCAGGCCATGCGACAGATCGACGCCAAGATCGTCGTAGGCAGCGACGGTCGGTTCGGCTACCGCCGAGAACGGCGCGATTTCGCGCGGATAGTGGCGCGCCAGACCGTCACCAACCGCAAGATCCGCTTGCGGCCCGGTAAGCGCATACCAAACTGGATTATCGAGCGTGTGTTGCATGTTCGTGGCCTCCGCGACAGTACGGTAGACATGATGGAATGGTCGCGGTGATGCTCGCCGGAATCGGACTCTGTCCCCGGACACCGCATCAACAGGAGGATCGTACGCAGTGCTGGACCTGGCCGAATGCGATCATGCCCGGCTTGCGCGTGATCCCGCCTATGATGGCCGGTTCTACACCGGCGTTCGAACGACCCGCATTTACTGCCGGCCCGTCTGTCCCGTGCGCCCGGCGCAATCCCGGAATGTCAGCTTTTTCCCCTCCGCCGCCGCCGCCGAGGCAGCCGGGTTTCGGCCATGCCTTCGTTGCCGTCCCGAGACGGCTCCGTTCTCACCAGCCTGGAATGGCTCGCGCACGACCGTGGTGCGAGGATTACGCCTGATTGACGAAGGCGCGCTCGATGGTGAGGGCGCGAGTGTCGGCGCATTCGCCGGCAGGCTCGGGATCGGAGAGCGGCATCTCGTGCGATTGTTCACCAGGCATTTCGGGGCAAGCCCAAGCCAGATCGCCAGGACGGCGCGAGTTCAGCGGGGGAAGCGGCTGCTTGATACGACGGATCTGCCGATGTCCCAGATAGCGCTCGTCGCCGGCTTCGGCAGCTTGCGCCGGTTCAACGCGGTGTTTGCCGAGGTCTATAGCCGGCCGCCATCAGAAATACGCCGTAGGCAACTGGGCAAAGCAGAAGGCCGCGCGGCAGTCCTCATTTTCGTTGGGCCTGCGGGAGATGATCACCAGCCTGCTGAGCAGCAGTAGGCCGCCGGTGATCCACAACGACTGGGTTCCTGCTCGAAGAAAAGCACTGAGGGGCGTTGTGGGATTTCGGTCAGCAACCCCGCACGTGCGACGACAACAGCGGCGCGAGTGCCAGCGCGATCCGGCAGCGACTCATCGCCTTGCCGGGTCGGGCGCGTGGCTGGCGGTGGACGTTGATCGTCAGCATGCCACCGGGGGGCCGCGATGCCACGGGAAAGCTATCCCCAGGATGAGTAGCTGCGCTCGGCGGGCAATGCATCCACGGGGACGATCATCCTGCCGATAGGCCACAGGGCAATACCCGTCAGCTTCAGGTGGGCCCAAGCGAACGGGATGCCAATGACGGTGATCGCGAGGGCAACCGCGGTAGCCAGGTGGCCCAGCGCGAGCCACCAGCCCGCCAGCACCAACCAGATCAGATTGCCCAGAAAGCCCAACGGCCCGGTTCCAAGGTCGGTTCGGCCGGTGTACTCGTCCCGGCGCACCACGCGGTAGCCGAACGGCAGCAGTGTGTAAGCGGCGATGTTGAACGCCGCCCGTGACCAGGGCAGGCCGATGATCGTGAGGGCCAGCAAGACCCCGGCGATCAGCCAGGCGGCAGCCATCCAGAGCCCGCCCGTCAGGATCCAGAGGATGTTGAGAATGAGGCGCATGAGGGACATCGGCTTGGATCTCCGGGACGGCAATGGGGACGGCACCACACCTCAGGTTGCCGACGGCGTCATCATCTCTGTGGTCGAAATGGTTCTGGTCGGGCGCGGCATCAACTCTCATCATCTGCCTCCGCATCCTGCTGTTCCGGCGGACGGGCCACCTCGGCGCCGGTCTGACGTTTCCCCACAACAGGAGGCATCTCCGATGGGTCTGTATCAGCGTTATGTCGTGCCACGGCTGGTGGCGCTCGCCATGACCAATCGTGAGTTCGTGCCATATCGGCGTCGTATCGCTAGCCGGGCAAGGGGACGAGTCCTGGAGATCGGCATTGGCAGCGCGCTGAACCTCCCGTTTTACGGGACAGCCGTCAGCGAAGTTATCGGCGTGGATCCTTCGACGACCCTGGCCAGGATGGCGCGGACGCGGCGGGCGGAAGTCCCCTTCAAATTCGACGTCCTCGAGTGCAGTGGCGAAGACATTCCGCTGGAGAGCCGCAGCGTTGATACCGTCCTGACCACATGGTCCCTGTGCAGCGTCGCAGACCCGCATCGGGTCTTGGGGGAAGCTCGCCGCCTGCTGCGCCCGGGCGGCCAACTTCTGTTCGTGGAGCATGGTCGCTCGCCCGACTCCAACGTTAGAGCCTGGCAGGACAGGATAGACCCAGTTTGGACGCGCATTGCAGGCGGCTGCCACCTGAACCGGAAGATGGACGAACTGGTGAGCGGCGCAGGATTTCTTATTGACGACATACGGACCGGCTATGCACCCGGACCTCGCCTCGTGACCTTCCTGTATGAGGGCCGCGCGCAGGCCAACTGAGACGGAAGAACGGGCGGATTGCTCGTCAGCACGTGGCGGAACTCGACCGGCGAATTGCCGAACTTGCCGCGATGGGACCCCGAAGGAACTGCGCCTGCAGGCGCCGCGGATGCTGACAGTGTCAGACAGAAGCACTTGGTGTCCGGGAGCGGTCCTTCGCACCATCCACTAAGGTCACCAATCCTAAGGACGCCAATTCCGGTCGGTGGCGCTGAGGCCCGAGGCGAGGTGCAACGATGCGCGAGAATCATATCAGCGGTCGCGGGCGGGGCGAGCCGGGGTGTGCCCGCGCCCGCGCGCGGCGCCCCCCGTCCGGTTTCGCGGGAGAGCCATGATAGACGGCCCGCTCAGCAAGGTCGGTGACGCGCTGCTCATGGCCTTCGGCATGTTCTGGGATGTCGGCTGGATGCCACAGCAAACCTTCTTGCTATCCCCGCCGCAGGTTCCAGAACACCGGGAAGCCCTTCATCATGCCGGTCAGATCGTTCCGATAGGCAGTCGGGTTGAGATATTGCCCGATCGGCAGATAGGGGACGTCCTGAAAGGCCTGGCGCTGGATCTCTTGCGCCTGGCGCTTCGGGTCCGCGGCGTCCATCCAGCCCACTCGCAGGGCTTCCAGCGTCGGGCTGTCTGGCCAGCCGGGCGCCGCCGTGGCACCTGACGCGGCCAGCCAGGCGTGCGTCATCGGGCTCGCCTGGTCCAGCCCGGAATTGAAGGTGCAGAACGCGTTCCAGCCGCCGCTGGCCGGCGGGTCCTTCTTCGTGCGGCGCTGCACCACTGTGCCCCAGTCCGTCACCTGGTAGTCCAGATTGAACCCCAGCTTTTGGAACAGATCGGCCGTCACATCCGACGCCGCCTTCAGGGAGGCGCTGTCGCTGGTGCCCATCAGAACGACCCGCTCGCCCTTGTAGCCGGCATCCAGGATCGCCTGCCGGGCGCGGTCCACGTTGCGCGGTTCCGTCATGATCTCCATCGCGGCATCGTTGGCCGGCGGCGAACCGGGACAGAACATACCAACGCCATCATGCCACAGGGACGTGTCGTCCCCCGCCACGGCGCGCATGAAATCCGACTCCTGCACCGCGCCGAGCATGGCCCGCCGGATCGCCGGGTTGCTGAACGGCGGATGCAGATGGTTCAGCCGGATGATGCCGACCGAACCGAGCGGATCCAGCGCCTCTACCTTGATGCCGCTGCTGCGTCGGAGCAGTGGCAGGAGGTCCAGTTGGGGCTGCTCCAGCCAGTCCACCTCACCCGCCTGCAAGGCGGCGGCGGCCGTGGCGGGGTCCGGGTTCACCAGCCATTCGACCCGGTCGAAATGCACGATCTTGGGGCCTGCCATGAAGTCCGACTGGCCGTCCTCGCGCGGCCGGTAGTCGGCGAAGCGCTCGTAGACCATGCGGGCGCCGGCCACCATCTCGTCGGCCTTGAAGCGGAACGGTCCGCTGCCGACCATCTCCGTCACCTGGGTGAAGGCATCGGTGCGAGCCAGCCGCTCCGGCATCATGCAGCACACATTGGCGCCTGCCTTGCCCAGCGCCTGCGGCAACTGCCGGAACGGGCGGGACAGGCGGAAGCGGATAGTGCGGTCGTCGACAGCAGACAGGTCATCGGTCACGGCCATCAATAGCCGGCCGATAATGTCGCGCCGCCCCCAGCGCTGGATGCTGGCGACGCAATCGCGCGCCAGCACCGGCGTGCCGTCATGAAAGCGCTGGCCGGGACGCAGAACCAGCGTCCATGTCTTGCCGTCCGGCTCGGTTGTGAAGCCTTCCAGCATCTGCGGCGAGATGCGGACCTGGCTGTCCTGGCCGAACAGCGTGTCGAACACCATGTAGCTGTGATTGCCGGTGACATGGGCCGCGGTCCAGATCGGATCGAGCACCGTCAGGTCGGATTGCGGGATGAATTTCAACGTCCGGCTGCCCTGGGCCGCCGCCAATCGGGGGGCGGCAAGGCCGCTCGCCGCTGCCGCCTTGAGGAAACTCCGTCGCTGCATCACGCTTCTCCTGTTGACTGGCCCACGTCAACGGGGCGCCAGCACGGTCTCTGCGATACCGGCGAAGATCCGCACGCCGCGGTCGAGGGCCGCTTCGTCGATGTCGAAATCAATCGCGTGGTGCACATTGGCGATGTCGCTGCCGATGATGAAATAGACCCCGCTGCCGCCGCGTTCCTGCACCCGGCGGATCATGGTCGTGGCGTCGTCGCATCCATCCATGGTGTGCCAGGGCAGCACCGTGTCGACCCCGTCCGTCCGGCCTGCGACGGCGGCGACGATATCGGCAGCCTCGGCGCTGTTCGGGGCGCCGACATTCTGGCCCATCAGCTTCGTTTCCAGCGTGCAGCCATGCATCACCGCGGCGCCGGCCAGTACTTCCTCGGCACGGCGATTCATGAAGGCCAGGGAGGCCTGTGAGTCGCCGCGTACTTCTAGCTGCAGCAGGCAGTGATCAGCGATGATGTTGCGGCCGGCGCCGGCGACCATACGGCCGACATTGACATGTGTGACGGCGCCGGCGTGGCGCGAGATCGCATGCAGACCCAGCGCCGCGGTGGCGCCGGCCAGCAGCGCGTTGCTGCCAGCCTGCGGACTGGCCGCGGCGTGGGCGGCAACACCGTGGAAGATGGCGTCGCTGCGTCGCGCGAACAGGAAGCCGCGCGCCTCCGCCGCCACGGTGCCACTCGGCACCGAGCAGCCGAGATGGCCGGCGAAGAAATGATCCACGTCATCGACCACACCGGCCTGCACCATGGGATGCGCGCCGCGTCCGGCCTCCTCGGCGGGCTGGAAGATCAGCTTCAGCGTGCCCTGCCACCGCGCGGCGGGATGGGCGAGCCGTTCGGCGACTGCCAGGCCGATTGCGGTATGGGCATCATGCGCGCAGGCATGCATCACGCCGTCATGGCGCGAGCGGTAGCCTTCCTGGTTGGGACGGTGCGCCGCGCTCGCGGTCTCCTGAATCGGCAACGCGTCCATGTCGAAGCGGAAGGCCAGCACCGGGCCGGCGCCACGCTTCAGTTCCGCGACAACACCGGTCTGGCCGTTCGGCATCCGCTCCACCCATTCGGCCGGAGCGCCCTCGGCGAGCGCCGCGCTGCGCGCCGTTTCCACGGCGGCGGCGGTGGGAGCGCCGAGCATCTCGATGGCGACCATGACGTCCGGGCCTACCTTGACGCCGTAGCCCAGCCGCGTGAGGTGGGAGGCGGCCTTGGCGGCCGTGCGGTATTCGAGATAGCCAAGTTCGGGGTGGGCGTGCAAATCGCGACGAATGCGCGCGACGCCGCCATCGTTCGCACCGATTGTCCACTCCACGTCCATTGCCGAACCCCATTCTGTTGCCGGCATGATCGATTGGAGCGCAGCCGATGTCCATGGGGCGGCTGAACGGCTGCGCCGTCGCGGGACCGCAAAGCGGCGCATCGGTGTGGCCTACCGCGCCCTGTTGGATCTGATGGGCCTGACGGAGCCGTGTATACTGGCGCTGATCGCCACGACATCCAGTGGCGGCGCGGCAGCAGGTCCAGGGACCGTCGGTCCCTGGCGGGGTCGCAGGGGCGGCATCCCTGCGACTTCCTGTCGCGCTTGCCACCAGTGCTGGCTGAAGGTCTGATGCAGCGAAACCGGATCCTCGCGGCTCTGTGACGGATCAGAACGGCAACTCATGCTCGCGGATCGCATCTGGCCTGTCATTTCGACCCCAGATGATCTCGGTCACTGGAAAGCTGATCACGATAACGTCTCCCGCCTCGGCGCCAGGCCAGGCAGCCGGCGAGCGCTGGATATGATCGAGCCTGGAGTCTGGTACAATCGAGACGTAGAAGGGTATGGCGACACGTAGAAGGGTATGGCGACACGTAGAAGGGTATGGTCGCCTCCGCGTCCTTCCCGAACCATAGACACGTCCTCACTTTAGCCATGTTGCTGCCTCGCCCAAACCGCTGCGGAAAAGATCGCAAATCTGGCAGCGCTTCGCCAAGTGGAGGCCTGCCGGATTTCGACAAATCTCGGCGAGAGTAGACGACACGATATCACTGACGAATCGAACGGGTCTCCCGTGGGGAACGGAAAACAAAATCATGAGAAACAGCGAGTCACAGGATAAGAAGTCGCCATCTCAGATGATTGACGAGAGGATCAGGGCGCTCGGAGACTGGAGAGGCGAGATGCTTTCCCAACTCCGGGCATTGATCAAGCAAGCCGCCCCCGAGGTTGTCGAGGAGTGGAAGTGGAGAGGAGTTCCGGTATGGTATCACGACGGAATGATCTGCACCGGCGAGACTTACAAGAATGTCGTGAAGATGACCTTCGCCAAAGGGGCGGCTCTGAAGGATCCTTCCGGCCTCTTCAACTCGAGTCTTGACGGGAACACAAGGCGTGCCATCGACTTCCACGAGGGTGAGAAGATAGACGAGAAGGCGTTGAAGACTCTCGTTCGCGCCGCGGTTGCCCTGAACGAGTCCAAGGC
>JAQGHW010000623.1 GCA_028291505.1 Rhodopila sp.
CATGATCGACTGGCCCATGATCGACTGGCCCATGATCGACTGGCCCATGATCGACTGGCCCATGATCGACTGGGCCGCGGGCCTCTCATCCATCAGTCGGACCAACGCCTCGCCGATCGCGACCGAGTGGACTTTCTGCGCGGCCTCGTTCAAGTGGTTCTGGGTGTCGAAGAACGCCACCCGCGGATAGCCGCTGCGGTTCGGCAGTTCCAGGAAGCCTGCGCCGTCGGTGCGATAGATCGAGCGGATCGCCGCTACGCTGCCGTCACCAATGGGCGAATCGGCGAAACCCGTCGGCCATCCGCCAATTGCTCGCACGCCGTGCAGGTCCGCCCAGCGGAGGAAGCCGGTGACCAGGACGCTGCCGTACCCGGTGCGGATCGCCTCGGCGGCGGGATGATCGGGCACGATCGCCGCGAGGGTGGACTGGTTGAGCGCGGCCAACGCGGCAGAATGGCCGACATGATCACCCCAGGCGTTGAAGCCTCCGTTGGCCGCGGCGCGTGGGTCATGGAAATCGTCGCCGGCCAGCGCGGTTTCGATCACGCTCATGATCGCACCGCGCAAGTCGCCGGAGAACAACGCGGCAATCTGCCGCCGCGGCGGTAACGTCCACAGCGTGGCGCGATCGTGACGCAGCATGATCGCCGCGTCCGGTCCCAGGTCGGCGGTGGCGCGCGCGCGGACGTACTGCGCTTCCTCCAGCGGCAAATAGACGATGTCGCCCGGATGCAGCAGCGGCTTCCAGCGGGTGAACAGGTAGTCGAGGCCGACACCGACCGCGACACCGGCGTTGATGCAGGGGCGGTGGATGATCGGTCCGATTGCCTCGCAGCGATGGGAATAGGGTCCGTTCGATCCCGCCAGGATGACCAGCTTCGGTTCGTGGATCGCCTCGCCGAGGGCGACGTTCGCCTCCATCTGGGCGCGCAGGGCCCCCAGGGTCAACGGCCGGTCAAGCAGCCAGGCGAACGCGGCAAAATAAATCACCAGCGAGGCAGTGCAGGCGAGCCCAATGCGGAACATCAGAAACGACCCACAAGGCGGCGCATCAGAACTGGAAATACAAAAACGGGGCAACGTGCGGCGCGAAAAACAGCGCCTGGACCGACAGCGCGAAGCTGCCGGTCAAGGTCCACTGGCGGGTGCGGACAGTCATCCGGTGGACGTTCGGCAGGGTCAGCACGATCAGCCACCCCAGCAGCAGGCAGGCCGAGATTTCCGGGAAGCTCAGGGTACGGGCATCGCCAAGGAAAGGCATCACCGTGACCGGCTGGATGAAGATCGCGAGCGGACGCCACGCGGAAACGATCATTCGGGGCAGTGCGATGCCGTTGACTCCAGCCATGCCCCGCAACATCGCCAGCGTGTTCGACAGCGATGCCGCGCGGAACGGAACCCACGCCAGAATGACAGCAAACAGCGTAAGTGCCTGGGCCAGCCCCGAAGGCAGTGGACGGAACAGCCGACGGTATTGTTTGTGGATGACGATCAGAAGGCCATGCAATCCGCCCCAGACGACAAAATTCCACGCCGCGCCGTGCCACAGGCCACACAGCAGCATGGTCGCCATCAGGTTTCCGGTCTGGCGCAGCATTCCTGCCCTGTTGCCGCCCAGCGGAATGTACAGATAGTCGCGCAGGAAACCACCGAGGGTGATGTGCCAGCGGCGCCAGAACTCGGCGATATTGGTGGCCTGGTAAGGACTGTCGAAGTTCAGCGGGAAGCGGATATTCAGCATCCGGGCGAGGCCGATCGCCATGTCGGAATAGCCGGAGAAATCGAAGTAGATCTGCAGTGCATAGGACAGCGTGGCGTACCAGGCTTCGAAGAACGTCAGCGTGGCGCCATGCGCGGCGGCATCGAAGCCGATATCGGCGAACCCGCCAAACATGTCGGCCAGAACAAGCTTCTTGCCGAGACCAAGCAAGAAGATCAGCAACCCGTCGGTCAAATTCGCCATCCGAGGCCGCGCCAGATCGGCGGCGGCAAGTTGCGGAATGATTTCCGACGGCCGCACGATGGGCCCGGCGATAAGGTGCGGAAAGAAGGTAACGAAAGCCGCATACGTAACCAAAGGCGGGCTTGGCCCGGCCACCCACGACTGCGGTTCATCCATCGCCGCAAGTCCCGGCTGGCCCTGACGCGCCGGTCCCGGCCGCCGCTGGGTGCAAGCCGCGGTATCCACCAGAAACATGATCTGCTGGAAGGTGAAGAAGCTGATCGCCAGCGGCAGGGTGATCTTCAGCGCCGCCGCGTCGGGCGCAACGATATGCAGCACGAAGTCGGCGTACTTGAACCATCCCAGGATCGCCAGGTTCAGTGCGACGCCGGCCGTCAGCCACGCGCGCGGCCTGTCGGTATGCCGCAGCTTCCGCGCGATCGCATGATTGAGCACAACCGAACCCACCAGCAGCGGCAGATGTTCCGGGTTCCACCATGCGTAGAAGAACAGGCTGCACGCGACCAGCCAGCGCAACGCCCACGCTGTATTAAAAAAACGACCCAGCGCGAAGAACCCGGCCAAGCAGACCGGGAGGAATCCAAGAATGAATGTGATGGTATGGAACATCATGGCGCGTAACGCCGATGTACGCCGAAACAGATAATGAATGGTTAACGCCCATCTGTCGGCGTTATTTACAGAGTTTCTATGTATGCACGGCTAAGCTATTGAACGAGCAGAAGACACAACCCTGGCACGATGCTTGCTGTTCATCCCCCGTTCTGCCCAAGCCGTCCGTTTGGCGATCAGAAAAGGGTTTTCCGTGGTCCTCGCAGCGTCCCGCTCCATCTGGCTGATCTGTGCATTGTCACTGACGCTGTGTCACGTGGCCCGCGCCAATCCGATCGTCATCGCGTTCACCGCCATGATCGGATCCGGTAACCAAAACACCTTCGACACCGATAATTTTTTCGGCGAAGGGGCCGGCGCCAACCTCAATGGCCAGGTCATCACCGGTTCGGTCTCCATCGATCCTGCACCACTGATCCAGCAGTGCAGCACCGGCCCCGCCTGCTACGGCGATTTCGGTGCTGGCGCGGTGTCGGTCAGCTTCACGCTGAACGGGATCACCTCGACCATGGTCTCGACCGGGACGCTGGGCTATTTCGGCGGCGGTTCCGGCGGATCGGTCCAGATCAGTGATCCGTCCCACGGCCTCGACAACTACCTGGCAGTCGGTGCGGCCTCCCCGGACGGGATGGTGCAGCAGTCGATCGGCGTGTTGTTCAACATCGCCACCCTGTTCTCAGCTTACGGCGGCGGCGACCCGGCGGTCGCGGTTGCCAGCCTGGACGCTATTGGCAACGGCACCGGACTGGTCAAAGGCGGCATCACCTTGCTCACCCCAGACGAGCATCTGGATGCAACGATCCTCACCATCGAAGCTGTGCCGGAACCCACCAGCCTCGTGTTGTTCGGTATCGCCCTCGCCGGGTTGGCCACCGCCCGCCGGAAAATTACTGCCTGAGCACGGGTTTTCCGGAACAGATGTTTCCGGATCGGCCGTTTGCTGGTAGCTGACGCCTGAAATGACGGACGACCTTCCCCCCAACCCGGCGCTGTTGCCCGCCGGCCTGCGTGACCTGTTGCCGCCCGACGCGGAAACGGAAGCCTCCGCCGTCGAAGCGTTGATGACGGTGTTCGCCGCACACGGCTATCAGCGCGTCAAGCCGCCCCTGTTGGAGTTTGAGGACAGCCTGCTCGCCGGCTCCGGTGTCGCGGTGGCGGACCAGACATTCCGCCTGATGGACCCGGACAGCCAGCGCATGATGGGCCTGCGCGCCGATACCACGCCACAGGTGGCACGAATCGCCACCACCCGCCTGGCCCGGGCACCACGACCGCTGCGCCTGTCCTACGCCGGGCAATGCTTGCGGGTACGGGGCAATCAGCTCGCACCGGATCGCCAGGTCGCCCAGGCTGGTGTCGAGCTGATCGGCCATGACAGCCCTGAAGCCGACGCCGAGACCGTGCTGGTCGCCGCCGAGGCATTGGCGGCTGTCGGCCTGACGCGCGTCAGCTTCGACCTTACGCTGCCCATGCTGGTGCCCTCCTTGCTGGACGAAGCCAAGCTGACCGGTCCCGCCCGCGCCGGCCTCGCCCGAGCGCTGGACCGCAAGGACGCCGCCGCGGTGACCCGGCATGGCGGAGCACTGGCTCCCGTGTTGACCGAACTGTTGATGGCCGCCGGACCTGCCGATCGCGCCTTGACCGCGCTGGCCGGCGCCAGGCTGCCGAACCTCGCCGGCGCACTGGCCGAACGAGTGGCCGAAACGGTCGCCGCGATACGGGCGGCCGCGCCGGCCCTGCGGCTGACTGTGGACCCGGTGGAATTTCGCGGCTTCCGCTACGAAACCGGCGTCTCGGTATCCGTCTACGCGCCAGGCCGGCACGAGGAGCTCGGGCGCGGCGGACGCTATATCTGCGGCGACAATGAGCCCGCCACTGGCCTGACACTATATCCGGATGCAATCCTTCGGGTGGCCCCACCTCGGCAGGCGCGCCCGCGCATTTTCGTTCCATTTGGCGCCGATCGTCGCATCATGGCCGGCCTGCGGACCGACGGGTTCGCCACGGTCGCTGCTCTGGCGCCGGTTGGCGATGATACGGCTGAGGCGAACCGCCTCGGTTGCTCCCATATCCTGCGTGCCGGCAAGGCCGCGCTGCTTCACACAAAGGGCTGAACACAATGGCCAATGTCGCCGTGATCGGCGCCCAATGGGGCGACGAGGGCAAGGGAAAGGTCGTCGACTGGCTCGCCAGCCGAGCGGATGTGGTCGTGCGATTCCAGGGCGGGCACAACGCCGGGCATACCCTGGTCGTCGGCAACCAGACCTATAAGCTGTCCCTGCTGCCGTCCGGCCTGGTGCGCGGCAAGCTCGGCATCATAGGCAACGGCGTCGTGGTCGATCCCGACGCGCTGCTGGCCGAGATTGCCCTGGTGCGGTCCCAGGGGCTGACCGTTACCCCCGAAACCTTGCGGATCGCCGACAACGCCGTGCTGATCCTGCCGCTGCACCCCGCGATCGACAAAGCCCGCGAAGCCGCTCGGGGGGACCACAAGATTGGCACCACCGGCCGCGGAATCGGTCCCGCCTACGAGGACAAGGTCGCCCGCCGCGCCATCCGTGTCGCCGACCTCGCCGAACCCGAGACCCTGTCGGCCAAGCTGGACGAACTGCTGCTGCACTATAATGCTCTGCTGCAAGGGCTCGGCGTACCGACCTTCAGCAAGGACACCCTGTTGGACGGGCTGTTGAAGCTGGCACCACAAATCCTGCCATACGCCGAACCGGTGTGGGAGCGGCTGGACGAGTTGCGCCGTGGCGGCAAGCGCATCCTGTTTGAGGGCGCCCAGGCGGTCATGCTGGATGTGGATCACGGGACCTATCCGTTCGTCACCTCGTCCAACACGGTGGCGGCGACGGCGGCGTCCGGCAGTGGCGTCGGTCCGAACGCGGTCGGCTTCGTGCTGGGAATCGCCAAGGCCTACACGACGCGGGTCGGCTCCGGCCCGTTCCCGACCGAACTGCACGACGACATCGGCCAGTTGCTGGGCGATCGCGGCAACGAATACGGCGTCAACACCGGCCGCCGCCGACGCTGCGGCTGGTTCGACGCGGCAATGGTGCGCCAGGCCATCAAGGTGGGCGGCGTGCAAGGCATCGCGCTGACCAAACTGGACATTCTGGATGGACTGACCGAACTGAAAATCTGCACCGGCTATCGGATCAACGGCACTTTCTCCCGCCATTTGCCCGCCGCCCCTGGTGCGCAGGCCGCGGCAGTGCCCGAGTACGAAACCATGGCAGGTTGGGCCGAGTCCTCCCGCGGCGCCCGGTCCTGGGCCGACCTGCCGGCGCAAGCGGTAAAATACGTGCGGCGCATCGAGGAACTGGTGGAAGCGCCGGTCACCCTGCTGTCCACCAGCCCGGAGCGGGACGACACCATCATGGTGAAGGATCCGTTCGAGGGGTAGCGCCCAGTACACCCGCCGATCAAGCGTTCAGACAACGGTCCGCCGGTACAACCGCCGCACCAGCACCGGCATCGACAATCCCTGCACCAGGATGGTGAACACCACCACGGCATAGCACACCGCCAGCAGGGAACCCCGATAGGCCGACGGCTCCAAACTCAGGGCCAGTGCGACGGAGATCCCGCCGCGCAGCCCGCCCCAGGTCAGCACCGCGATGCCGCGCAACTTCGGCAACTGCCTCAAATGCACCAATGTCGTGGGCACCGCGACGCTGATCAGTCGCGTCACCAGCGCCAGCCCAACCCCACCCGCCGCAGCGAGCAGCAGGGTGTAACTGAGCTCCACCGACAGCAGCGCGAAGCCGATCAACAGGAACAGCACCGCGTTCAGCAGTTCGTCCATCAAGTCCCAGAACATGATCACCTGCTGGCGGGACACGTCCGTCATGGCGAAACGGGTTGACCGGTGGCCGGTCAGCAACCCCGCGACAACAACCGCCAAAGGTCCCGACACATGCAGCGCGGCCGCCACGCTGTAGGTGACCGTCACCAGCGCCAGGGTGATCGTCAGCTCCAGCGCCGGTTCGTTCGCCAAGCGAAGCGCGTGGTACGCGAGGTAGCCGGTGACCAGCCCCAGCACGACACCGCCGCCGCCTTCGACCAGCAGGTCCAGCCCGATTGCGCTGACCGTGGTGGAATGGCCGTTCGCCCATTCCAGCGCGGCGGCGAAGACCACGACGGCGACTCCATCGTTGAACAGGCTTTCGCCGTTCACGACCGCTAGCAGACCGGGCGGCAGGCCAGCGTCCTTCAGCAATCCACCAACGGCAATAGGATCCGTTGGGGCCAGCAAGGCGCCCAGCGCGAAACACCAGGGCAACGGCACCGCTCGGGCGAAAATCAGCCAGATGCCGAACCCATACAGCGCCGTCGCCATCAGCACCCCGAGAGTCGCCAGCGACAGAACGGTCCATTTTTGCGCGCGCAGGCTGTCCATATCGACGTGCAGGCTGCCGGCGAACAGCATGAACGCCAGCAGCCCGTCGAGAAACACGTGCGGCAGGTCGGTGGAGACAACCAGGTCCTCCCACCATTCCCGCAGTTCAACGAAATCCACCGAGCGATCGACCAGGATGATAATGACCGACAGCACCAGCGATCCCGCCATCAGGGCGATGGTCCGCGGCAAATGAAAATACCGGTGGTTCACGATTCCCAGGATGGCAGCCAGCAGCAGCAGGACGGCAACGAATTCAAACGATGACATGCGCCGCTTTTGGCACGCGTTGCATGGTTTGGGTATCTTGCCCAAAGTGGACCCCTTGATAGGGGGAGAGAACCGATGGAAGTACGCCTCGACGGCCGCACCGCGATCATTACCGGGTCCAGCAAGGGCCTTGGCCTGGCCATGGCGAAGGAGTTCGCTGCCTCCGGTGCGAACGTTGCGATCCTGGCCCGCAGCCCGGATTCCCTGGCCGAGGCTCAGGGCATCGCGTCCAAAGGCGCTTCCGGCAAGGTCGCGACGTTTCAGTGCGACGTCTCCAAGGCCGATGACATCTCAAAGACGTTCGAGGCGGTGATCAAGACCTTCGGGCAGGTCGATATCCTGATCAACAACGCCGGAATGTCGCGGGCGATGCCGTCCGACCAGATCACCGACGACATCTGGCAGGAGGACCTGGACCTGAAGCTGTTCGCCGCGATCCGCCTGGCTCGGTTGTGCTGGCCCGGGATGAAGGCGCGGAAATGGGGCCGGATCATCAACGTGCTGAACACCGGGGCGAAGGCACCGCGGGCCAACGGGGCGCCCACAGCGGTATCGCGCGCGGCCGGCATGGCGCTGATGAAGGTGATGTCGGCCGAGGGCGCCCCGCACGGCATCCTGGTCAACGGCATGCTGGTCGGCCTGATCGTGTCCGACCAGATCGCCCGCCGTTACAAAACCGAGGGCAGCAACGAACCATTCGAGGCCTATGTCGCGAAGGCCGGCGCCGGGGTTCCGGTGGGACGAATGGGCAAAGCAGAGGAATTCGCCGCGATGGCCTGCTTCCTGTGCAGCGACCATGCCGGCTTTACAACGGGCACGGCGATCAACATGGATGGCGGCGCCAGCCCCGTGGTCTGATCCCGGCTACCGTGCGTTGCCCAGTTCGTCCAGCAGAGCGGCGACCTGGGCACGCAACTCGGGAAGGTTTTCGTGGACCGTGAGCCAGATTGTTTCGTGTTCCAACGAGCGATAGCCGTGGATCAGTGCATTACGCATGGCGATGGCTGGCGGTAGGTCCCCGATACGTGCTGCAAGGTCTGGTGCCTCACGAGCAAATTGGGTCAGCGCTTCCCCGACAATCTCGAACTGGCGCTCGACTGCCGAACGAAACATCGTATCGGCAAGATACGCGTCGAAATCTCGCCCCCGAACGAAAGCGGTGATGTAGTCGATCGCTTGGCAAACATCGGAGAGCCAGGCCAGCGGGTCATGCTGCATAAAGTAACTGCCGTGAGCGTTCGACCCCTGCGCGCACATACGGATTAACGATCGCCTTGTCCGAGACGAGGTCGACGCGCCGCCTCAGGAGGTCGGTCAACGCGTCTTGAAGCGCCAGATAGCCGACGATGTTTGGGACGTGACCGGGAAGATAGGTAACCAACAGGTCCACATCCGAACGAGCCGGGTCGAAATCAGTGACGCGGGCGGCCGAACCGAACACGTCCATGCGCTGGACACCGAAGCGGCGGCAAAGCTCGGCGATATCGTCGCGGTGGGATTCGATCAGTGGCAGCATGGCTTGGCTCGTACGTATGTGGCGTGCGACTCATTCTAACACATATGCGCAAGGACGTGGGCGATAAGCAGCTTGGTCTCCCTCCGACGCGATACAAGCTTGGCTGCCAATCATCTGGCCGCGTCCGGTGACGACGCCTTTGCGGCCGCTGGCTGAACAACAACCTTGTCCATTTCGACGATACGCCGGAAGTTTTCCCGCGTCGTTGCCCAATCGAGGATGTCCACCCGGAACGGAAGATCGGATTCGGAGAAGTCCTCGGCCATGTCGCCGCAGACTTTGAACGACAGAGGTGCGTCGGTGATGATCGCCAGGTCCAGATCGGAGTAGCGCCTGGCCGTGCCCTTCGCGCGTGAACCGAAGGCCCAGACTTCCCGATCCGGGACGTGCTTACGCAAAATGTCCCGAACGATCGCCAAATCACCGGGCGACAGATCAAGCATTCCTGGCCTCTAATATCGCGAGCAGGCCAGTAGCATCGCGGGCGAAGTCGAGGCTACGCGCATAGACACTGGCGGCGATTGACGGGTCGTAGGTATGCGAGGTCT
Source organism: Rhodopila sp. (assembly GCA_028291505.1). GTDB lineage: Bacteria > Pseudomonadota > Alphaproteobacteria > Acetobacterales > Acetobacteraceae > Rhodopila. The sequence goes on from JAQGHW010000623.1 coordinate 9,315, forward strand.
GGTTGCGCGCGAGATGATACTGAAACCAGGCCTCAACGTCCTCGATCAGGCCGTTCTCGGCGCCGATCCGGAACAGGTCGCGTCTTGGTATGCCGTCAACACTGGCACGCCCGATGTCCGCTTCCAGCCGGCGGCGCATGAACTTCCAGGCAAGTTCGAAGGTGAACTCGAAATGCTGGATTACACCGGATCGGATCGCTTCCCGGGTTATCGCATCCAATCCGGCCATGAAAGCGGAGTCCTCGCTTTTCATCTGGATCGCCCGCAAGGCAGCAAGGGCGTTACGAAAGCTGTCGAGTTGAAGTGGCATTCACTCTCCACGCCCCCTGGTCCGGAAGCCTGCCCCCCGGCGCGCATCCATGACCATAGCAGTCTGGCCCGTCACCGCGACAGGCGGATATTGCCTATCCCGCCACACCCCCTCACGCCGCCCGCGCCGCGGTTCTCTCGGCGATCAACCGCTTCGTCAGCGGCAACAGATCGCGGCCATATTCGATGTTGTCGGCCAACGGATTGAACCCCCGGATCAGGAACGTCGTCACCCCCAGGTCGTAGTATTCGCACAAGGCCTCGGCGACCTGTTGGGTCGTCCCCACCAGGCTGGTGGAATTGCCGCTCGCGCCGGTCAGCAGTGCCGCGCCCATCCAAAGGCGCTTGTCCAGACGCTCGCCCTTCGCGGCCGCGGCAAGCAGCCGTTTCGATCCCTCATTCGCCGGGTTGCGCGGACCCAGCCCAGCCGCCGCCCTGCGCTCGATAATTCGTTGCTTGATCGTCTCGGCACGCGCCCATGCCTCGTCCTCGGTCGGCGCCAGGATCGGCCGCAGCGACAGACTGACACGAACCGTGCGGTCGTGCATCGCGGCCTGCGCACGCAACCTGGCCGTGATCTCCCGGACCTGATCGTGTGTCTCACCCCACAGCGCATAGACATCTGCATGCTTCGCACTGACCGCGATCGCCGCATCCGATGCGCCGCCAAAATAGATCGGGATGCGCGGCTGCTGCACACAGCGCTGCGCGGTGGAGGCACCGGCGAAACGATAGAACCGCCCCTCGTGATCGACGGTCGGCCCCGGTTCGGTCCACATGCGCTTCAGGATCGACACATATTCATCCGTGCGAGCGTAACGGTCCTCCTTCGCCAGGGTGTCACCGTCGCGGAATTGATCGACATCGTCGCCGCCGCTGATCACATGAATCGAGGCGCGTCCCCCGGTGATCTGGTCCAGCGTGGCGAATTTCCGCGCCGCCAGGGTGGGGGCGACGAAGCCGGGGCGATGGGCCACCAGGAACCCAAGCCTTTCGGTGTGCGCGGCGGCGGCAGCGGCGAGCAGGAACCCGTCCGGGCCGTCCGAGTAGTAGCCGACCAGGACCTTGTCGAACCCGCCGGCCTCAGCGGCTCGGGCGAAGTCGCGGATGTAGCCACGGTCCATGACCACCGGCGGAGGCGCGATGATCTCCGACGCCTCCCGGTGGTGGATCATGCCGATGAATTCGACGGTCATGGCGGTGCTTTCCTTCAGGACGACCTTCAGGGAATTATAGCCGCAGGTCGACAGCCTCGGCCAGTGCCGCACACCTGTCACGCGCTTCGAAAGGAAAACCGCTTGTGCAGAATATAGCTGGTGACCACCGGACTGAGGACGCCAATGACGTGCGCCACCGTCTCCGCCCGCCAGCTAAAGCCGACCGCGGGAAAGACCACCCGGGCGAGGCCCACGCTGACGATCCATACCTGAACGAACGCCACACCGTTCACCATTGCGAACCGCACGAACTGCCCATGCGCATCCCCATCAACCGGCTTGAACACGAATGCTCGGGCCAGCAGGAACGCCGTGGTCATTCCGACCAGATAAGCCAGGCCGACCGCGACCTCATAGCTGAACACGCGTTGCAACAGCATTCGGGTGACGATGTTGACCACCGCGGCGATTCCGCCGGTCAACAGAAACGTTGCGAAGCGCGCTCTTTCAGACAACGGCCGACTTCGTTCTGGGATCGACCCGGTCGGCCATTGCGCGACCAAGCCGAATACTTTCGGCGATGCCGCGATCCTCGGGATAGTAGGAACTGGTGTCGGCGATCTGCAGCCCAACGATCCCGGTCTGCACCGGGGGCATATGATCCAGGAACCCCGGCGGACAAACCGGCTGCGCGTGCCGCAGTCGCCCGACATGGGACGCGATCAGGTCATCGTCCGTCAGCAACGGGTTGATCCGGCGCAGCGTCGCCATCACCTCGGCGACGAAGACTTCATTGGGCCGCGTCCAAAGCGGGTTGTCCGTCGGCATGTAATACGGGGTGTAAACGACTGTCTCCCCGGTCTCCGGCTGCCGCAGCCGGGAAAACTCGATGATCCCCGGAACCGGGATCGTCGGATCGACGATGTTCACCCAGAAATGCGGCGTGACCGATCGTTTCAGCTTGACCACGACGCAGGTGACGCCGATGTTCACGATGCTGTCGAACGCCGCCCGCTGGTCCGCCGGCAGATCCGGCACCAGTGCCGAAACGAACGGAGTCGGCACGGTGGAAATCACCGCATCGCACGGGATCCGTTCGGCACCCGCCTGAACCGCTACCACCCGTCCGTCCGCCACCTCGATCTTGGTCGCCGGCACACCGAACCGGACCGTCGCCCCACCCGCAACGATCCGCTGCGCCAATGCATCCACCAGGGTTTGGGAGCCACCCTCGATGTAGCACATCTCCTCCTGCATCAGCGACTTGCGCGATCGGCCAACCC
>JAQGHW010000677.1 GCA_028291505.1 Rhodopila sp.
GGCCTTGGTCAAGGTCGCGAGGTGCTCGCGCGTGTCGTCAAGAGAGGTATCGATCATGCTTGCGATCAGCATCATCTGGCTGATCGGTTGCCAGCTCACCTGGTCGTTGGCCGGCATGCTGGGGGAATTCCTCTGCTTCAGGCGCTGACGGGTTGCGGGGGTATCCCGGTCCGCTGCCGGGGAGACTGAAAGTAGCTGCCATTGGCATTGATGTGAGCATGGGTCAGTGGCGAGACCCGGGCCAAAATCCGCGTCCTTTATTTCGTGGCCGGCGGCCCGCAATTGATCGACGATCCCGGCGATGTGGACAGTGTTCCACACCAGCACGGCGTTGGAGAGAAGGCTGAGGCTGCTGGCCTTGTTCATCACCTCCTCGTAGTCGCCGGACCGGAATCGCCCCCAGTTGGCGAAGAATAGCGTTCTGGCGAGGGTGTGGCGGAATTCACCGCGGTTCAGCTGCAATTGTATGGCGTCTCGGAGCGGCTGCTCCTGGATGTATCGCAAAATGTGTATGGTTTTCATCAGCCGGCCGAGCTGGGTCAGGGCGCCGGCGAGACGGTTCGCCGTGCTGGCGTTGGCGAGACGTTGCATGACGACATGGGCCGGTGCCAGCCGGTCCTTCAGCGATGCCGCGAGCCGCGCCAGTTCATCCCATTGCTCGAGGATGAGGGCGGTGTTGATGCGGCCACGCAGCAGCGGCTGCAACGCGCCATAGCCGCCATCGCGGTCGATGCGGCTGAGCACCTGATCCGGCAAATCCCTCAGCCGGGGCAGAAAGTTGATCCCCAGCAGCGCGCAAAGACCGAACAGGTGCTCGGTAAAGCCATTGGTATCGGAGGTGTGTTCGGCGATCGCCAGGTCGGTATTGTTGTCGAGAATGCCGCCGAGAACATAACCGGCCTCACGCGGCGTGCAGGAGATGGCCTGGGTGCCGTAGACGCTGTGCTGATCGGAGGTGTGGGTATAAAGCTGCAGGGCGCGGTCGTAGTAGCCGAAATAGCGCGGGTAGACGCTGCCAAGCAGGCTTTTCCGCTCGACGGCGAAGCGCTGGCCATCGGACGAGGACCTCCGCCCGTCGCCCCAGACGGCGCTGAGTGTCTGGCCATGATGATGGTTGACCAGGATCGTATTGGCGGCCTTGAGCGTGGCGTCGCGCAGGAACCATCGGCTGGTGTCCTGCAACGCATCGGCGGTGAGCGTGTCGACGCTTTGGCCCATGGCGGCGAGGCCGAGATTGGTGCCATGCGCGATCAGGGTCGCGAGCAATGACCGGTACGGGTCGGGACTACGCGGCAGGTAGCCGCTGAGCGGCTGGAAGGCGGCGGTGAAGCGGCACCACTCATCCACATCCTGTAACAGATCCTCGATACGGATCTTGGGCAGGCTGGCACTGATCAGGGTCCGTAACGCGCGCAGGGCGCGGGAGACCGGCATGGCGTCGCGCTTTTTGAGCTTGAGCCGACCGTCCTTGATCGTCGCGAAACGGTCGGTGGGCAACCCGTGTTCGGCGGCCTGCGCGACGCGATCGAATTCGGTGGTGATTTTGGCCAGGAACGTTTGGCCGTCCATCGGAAGGTCAAGGCGCTGGTAGGCCTGTTCACGGGTCTGCTGCCAGCTCCGGTCCTCATAGATCAGGTTCCAGAACGAGACATGGTTGCGGCTTTGGGTCAGGAAGAGACTGCCGGCGCGCAGCGCATCGCGGACCGCGAAGGCGAGGGAGATTTCCCAGATACCGCGATCGAGGGTAGTGCCTGACTTGCCGCTTGTGGTCAGATGCGCACGCCAGTCCGCCTGCACGAAGTCATGTGGATCGTCCGCTGTCAGCTTGTCACGGGTGCCGGCATCGAGCGCGCGGGCGACATCGACGGCTTTGAGCAGGGTCTCGCTGCCGGGAGCGGCTTGAAAGGGCAGAGCCAGGAAAGCCGGCAGGTATTGGCGCAGGTTTGTGTAGCGCGCGAGCATGGCGTCGAGATGGCCGCGTTTTTCCAAGCGCTCCTTCGCCCGGTAAGAGACAGTGGCCTCCACCAGCGCCGGTGGATCCTGTGTCTCGCGAAACGCGGCGAGGGTTTGCGCGCCATCGGCGGCGACCATCGCCTCGACCGTGCCCGCCATGCGATCCACCCCTTCGTCGGCCCGCCCCTGCAGGGTCTTGCGCTTCTCCTCGACCGCATGGCGCGCCCGGCGGTTCATGTCGATCAGGAACAGATCGTGCATTTCGACGATCTGGTCGAGCAGCGTCTTGCGAGCGCCGGTCAGATAGCAGGCGATGAGGGCATCGCGCTTCGGTTTGGCGAAGCGGCGCAGATCGCCGGCATCGTAGCGCCGGCCGAGTTCACCGACCTGACGTACGATCCGCGGATCGAGATCGTCGAGGCCGGTCCCAGCCTCGAGCAGCTGTTCGATCAGGCCAAGGCGCACGATGTCGCCCTTGATCACGCTGGCATTGGCTGATTTTGGGTAGTCTTTCAACCGGAACAGGCTTGAACGAGCATCGCCGGCGGGCACTTCGACGAGCAGGTCAATGCTGGCACGCAACGCGTCGGGCAACCGTGCGGCGATGCTGCTGAACAGGTCGGCCGTTGTCGTGGCGACAACGGAAGTGACAATCCGTTCCAGCGTATTGATGGCTGGCAACATGACCTGCCGGCCGCGCAGTATCGTCTCCGCCTGGATCAACAATTCGTCGCCGCTGCGGCCCTCGAGAGCTCCGGCACGCAATGCTTCGCGCAGATTGCTTTCTGTCGCTTTATCGAACCGGCCCAGGCCCAGGTGGCGGCGGATGCGCTGCGCCTGGGCCCGTTCCGTTTGCCCCCGGCTGGAGCGGTCGAGTGCCAGCACCGGCGGTAGTGCGAGCTGACGCGAGAGGTGATTGATGATCTTCACCGGCGCCTGCCGGTAGTCGTCGAGGAAGCGGCCGTGTGCGCGCAGCATGCAGAGTTGCAGTGCGAAACGCCGGCGATGGTCGGGGCCGCGGCACGTGGCGACGAACACAAGATCCTCAGGCGCCAGGCTCCAATCCCGCGCCAACTCGTCTTCACTCAGGTCATCCATCGGCGTCATCCGCCGAAGCGCAGCGCTTGCATCCCCTTGGGTGTTCGGGGTTGGGGGTTTAGCGGGCGACATTGCGTTATGGCTGCTCCGGGTCGGCGCTCGGCTCGCCGCCCGAGGCTCTCTCATAAAGTGTGACCATGTCCAGTGACTCGTGGCCGAGCAAATCGGCCAGTTCAGCCCGCTGTCCGGGATTGCCGAGCAGGTAGTTGATGGCGAAGGTATGGCGCAGCGTCGTGGCGGTGACAGGGATCCGCTTGAGGCGGGCGCGCCTGGCAAGGCTGGCGATCACCGTTTGGATCGTGCGCACCGGCGCCGCGGTGTCGCGGCCGCTGAGGAACAGCGCCGTATGCTGGTCGTCTGCCGGGCGGTCAGC
>JAQGHW010000772.1 GCA_028291505.1 Rhodopila sp.
CGTCAGCTTGCTCCTGCTGCCGCCCTATAGTCCCGAGCTGAACCCGCAGGAGAACGTCTGGCAGTATCTTCGGCAGAACTACCCCGCCAACGGCGTATTCGATACCTACGAGCCCATCGTCGACGCCGGCTGCCACGCTTGGAACAGCCCCACCGAGCAACCAGAGCGGATCACCTCAATTGCAACCCGTGACTGGGCAAAACAGGTCAAGGCCTGATGCCGCTGGTATTAAAGGTAGTTGCGATCGGCTAACGGGGCCCGCGACGCTGGCCGCGAACGGCTATCTACCAACGGGCTGGCGCGGTTTCAGTTTCCCCCGGGGACCCCGGTGCTCTATTTCTTCAGCGGTTCCGCGATGCGGCTCATCGGTTTATAATCGCTACCCGTCCGGTCCCTCGTTCGGAGCCAGTCTGCCGCAGCGAACTCGATCAAATTCCGAGCCTTATTTCAGCCGGAAAACCTGCGCTGTCGACCATTTCGGATCGGTACGCAGTTTGAAGATGGCCTGAATGAGCGATTTGGCGGTCGCGCCGAACATCAGTCGGGAAATCGCACGCTGGACCCATGCGCATTTCCATCTCGGCGTACGGACGAAGCGCGTCCTAAAGATTTCTGAGCCATGAGCGCTTCCTTCTGACCCACTCATGGCCTAAGTGGGGCTCAACACTCCTTTGGTTCGGCATGCTCACCGATCTTCCCAATGTGCTGACGCTTTCGCGTATCGCGGCGGTACCGCTGCTAGTGGCACTGGTCGCCATCAGCACGCCGGCGGGAGATCTTGCAGCTTGCCTTGTCTTCAGCATGGCGGCGATCACCGACTACTTCGATGGCAAGCTCGCGCGCTCCCGACGGCAGCAATCCGACTTAGGACGTATGCTGGACCCGATTGCAGACAAGCTGCTGGTCGGCGCGGCGCTGATGATGCTGGTTGGGCAGAACCGACTTTCGGCGCTGGGACTTTATCCGGCGATAGTCATTATGCTGCGCGAGATCCTCGTGAGCGGTCTACGGGAGTACCTTGCCGGCATATGCGTAGGTCTTCCGGTGACGCGACTTGCCAAATGGAAGACCGGCTTTCAGATGGGTGCGCTCGGCACACTGCTCGCCGGTCACACATCTGCCACGGTTCTGCATCTGCGTTTTCTTCCGGTGTCGCTGATCGGCGAGACGATGTTGTGGATAGCCGCAGTCCTGACGCTGATCACGGGCTGGGATTATCTAACAGCTGGGTGGCGCCATGCCGCAGCCCCCGGGACGCCCGGACCATCCGTCGCCAAATGAAGGTCCTTGGTTTCGTTGGTTGGTCCGGTAGCGGCAAGACCACCCTGCTTACCGCTATACTCCCGCTACTGCGGCGCAGCGGGCTCCAGGTGTCTACTATTAAGTATACTCATCATAACTTCGACATGGATCATCCGGGCAAGGATACTTTCCGGCACCGGCAGGCAGGGGCGCACGAGGTTCTCATCGTCTCTGGCACCCGCTGGGCGCTACTGCACGAACTTGACGGGCCTGAACCGGCTCTCTCAGAACTGTTGACCAAGTTTGATCCAGTAGACTTGGTGCTGGTCGAGGGATACAAGGCCCATCCATTTCCCAAACTTGAGATCCATCGCCGGTCACTTGGCAAACCGCCGATCTGGATGAATACGGCGGGCGTGATCGCCGTCGCGAGCGATTCAGATGTCGACGTTGGTCGAAGGACGATGCTGCCGCTAAATCAGCCTGAGGCGGTTGCGAAATGGATCATGGCGTGGATTTCCCACTCCAGCGATAACACTCCTTGAGTGTCCGCCAAACCAGAGGCACAGTCCGCCGCGTGTTCGCAATTTTCATTCCTTTCGAGGGGCGTTTCATGAAGCAGCGTATCGTTTCGCTTACCCTGACGCTGATTCTGAGCGGCTGTGGGTACAAGAGCTGGTGGAATCCACCGTTTACCGGTGGTTACAATCCGAACGCCCCTACAAGCTACAGCGAGAATATGCGCCGGGTGCAAGGACAGGAACCAATCGTCCCACCGCTAACAACCGAATCTGGTGATATTTGGCCTGGTCCGCTGGCACCGCCGCCAACGCTCAAGGATCTAGAAGCCACTGGAGGGTTGGGGCCTCAACCGGAGGCCCCGGTGCCCGGGTCCCCACTGAGCCGGGGCGTCGTAGCACCATCCCCGAATCCCGCCGCCGGCAGTTCTGTGTCACCAGGAAGTGCCCAACCGGGCCTTGCCGTCCCGCAACCGGCTCCTCCCTCATCGAGCTTTGCCTCGCCTCCCGCTAACTCGCCGGTACGCGGACCGGGGGGCCAAGTCCACCATGCACCCGACGGTCCGACTATTACGACAGGTGGCACTCCATCGTTTCAAACAGCCACAACCCCAGGAGGCGGACAATCCATCGTCGTGCCGAATGGCAATGGGACCAGCACGGTAATCCATGCCGACGGACGAATTGAGACCATACCGACCCCCAAGTGAAGCGGCTACAAATATCATGTGTAAAACGGTGACAATTCTATATTTTGCTTGGCTGCGGGAGCGAACCGGCTGCGCACAAGAGGAGTTTCTGCTGCCCGGTGCCATCGAGACTGTCGCTGATTTGATAGAGTATCTATCGGCGCGTGACGCTGGTCATGGCGCCGCCTTCGCCAACTGTAGAACTGTTTGTTGCGCCGTCAATCAAGAACTCGCGCATCCCACGTCGCCGATTCGACCAGGCGATGAAGTGGCCTTCTTTCCTCCTGTGACGGGTGGTTAGTTTGGCCTGAAATCGGCGGTTACACATAAAAGAGGTGGCCGGGGAAATCTGCACCGGGCGATAAGTGGAAAATCTGCCTGAACGCGGCGAGGATACCGCGTATCAGGAGAGCACATGGCGAAGCGAACCCGCGGGAATCACAGCCCGGCTTTCAAGGCGAAAGTGGCCCTGGCCGCGATCAAGGGCGAGAAGACGCTGGCCGGGCTGGCGCAGTTGCACGACGTTCATCCGAACCAGATTACCGCGTGGAAGACGCAGCTTCTTGAGGCAGCCGCGGGGATCTTCGGCTCTGGTTCGACGGGCAAGGAAACTGCCCCGGTGGCGGACCTGAAAGCGCTCCATGCGAAGATCGGCGAGCTAACGGTGGAGAACGATTGTTTAGCCGGCGCGCTCGGCAGGGCTTGCGCGCCGGGTGCTTGCCGCCGTTCAGCAGCACTGTGAGTTGCTGCCGCTCCGCCTCGCACAGGTCGACCCGGTATTGTATGTTCATCGCTGCTCCCCCCGCTGTCGAGGGCAATGATGAATCGAACCGCCGATGCTTCGCGACCACAGTTCACACCCAGGCAGGGCCAGTATCTGGCGTTTATTCACGCCTACACACTGGTGAACGGACGCCCGCCGGCCGAGGCGGACATGATGCGGTTTTTCCGCGTCACGCCCCCGACCGTGCATCAGATGATACTGGCCCTCGAACAGGCCGGGCTGATTTCCCGCCTGCCGGGCGTGCCCCGAAGCATTGCCGTCCTGCTCGACCGCTCCGCCTTGCCGGAGCTAAATCCAGGATACCGTCAACCGGACAAAATCAATGACGGACGGTACTAGGGGAGGTCGTGCGGATCGGGCCTCTGCTGGATGCCTGGATGTTCGAGGTCTCGCCGGGGCGGCACGTGTTCATTGTGGCCTATACCGTTTTCTGCCAAGGAGACCAGGCGTTGACCATCAGTCACGAACACAAGCGGATGCAATGGTGGCCGCTGGACGCTTTGCCCGCTGACGCCCTGCCGGCGGGTTATCAGCGAGCCATTGCGGTGTCGCGTAACTTGTAAAACCTGCGGCACTCTTCCCATGCACCGACGGCGGCGCCGTTCGATCAGGCCGCGTCACATCGCAGTCCGCCCCCGACCCGCTGGGCAGCGCGGTCCAGGCATTCGAGCATGCGCTGCGTGTGCGCCCAGGCCACTGCCCCACCCGAACGGCCGAGCAGAATGTCCCATGCATGGTCGGGAACTTTGGCGCCCGGCATTGCCGCTTCGAGCTGGCGGGCACGGGTGGCCAGGGCAGGGCTGATGCCGGCCTGTTGGCCATCTGCTTCACAGGCCTCGCACATCAGCCGGTGTATTCCACGATATGCATGCCCGCGCCCCAGCGATCGATGAGGTAGAGCAAGCCACGCTCATCCACGCCGACGTCGTTGGACTGGATCGGTTTGGCCCCATCGGCGACGGCGGGGACGAAGCAGCCCACCTCCTTCGGGCGCAGCGGATCGCTGACATCGACGGCGCGCAAACCGGCATTGAAATAGGTGATGAAGACGGTGTTCGCCCATGGCCCTTCGTCGGTGATGGCTTCGACGATGTTGTGCGCGCCGAAGCGTCCGCCGCGATTGAAGTATTTCTCCCGCTCGGGAAACCACGTGGAAACCGGGGTCGGCCTGGTTTCGTCCCGTATATCGACGATCCACATGAACTGGCTGTCCCAGTAGTTCTGCTTGCCGCGGGCCTCATCGGTGACGACCAGATACGGCCGGTTGCCGATCGGCCACGCCGTGTGGGTGCAGCCGACAAACGGCGGCGACCAGTTCACGTGGCCCACCAGCTTCATGTCGCTCAAATCAGCGCAATCGACCACCGCCACGCCGCCGCCCCAGAACGCCGCGAACATCCGGTCGCCACGGATCATCGGCGGCCCATGCAGCGTGCATGTGGTCGCGTTCGGTACCGGATCGTTGCCCAATTCCCCGCCAACGTTCTTCTGCCAGGGCAGCCCCCAGATGCTGACGACCTCCGGCTTCAGGGGCTCGCTGATATCCATCGTCCAGATCACCCGCTTGTCCCATCCCGGTGCGTCCGAGGGGAAAAAGGCGAGCTGGCGCGTGTTGTCGACGCCGAAACGATGCGGGCCGCTGCCAGGCATGTTCACGAAGCCGACCTGGCGTGGCGCATGTGGCACGCTGATGTCGAAGATGTAGAAGCCGCCTTGCGAATTGGCGCCGCGTTCGCCCGGCAGCCGTTCCGAATTCACGTAGAGCAGGTTTTCGGGCACGTAGCGCAGTTTGTGCATATGGATGCCCGGTGGCGCCTTGAACGACCACACCTGGCGCGGATGGCGTGGGTCGCGCACATCATGCACGGTGAAGCCCTCGGCCCCGTCCAGCCCGATCGCGCCCACATAAGCGTGGCCGTTGCGGATCTCGACCAAACTGCCGCCGCCGAACGCGGCTGACGGATCATGCCCGATCAGCCTGAAGTTCCGCGATTCCTCTTCGATCATGACATGGCTTCCCAGGATTGAAAGGCGAGTTGTTGGCGAACCAGCGTCGCGCTGAGCTCGAAATGCTGGCGGAGCAATCGGCAAGCCGCGTCGGCATCGCGCGCGATTGCCGCTGTCATGATCGCCTTGTGCTCATCGACATGACCCGGCCGAGCCGCCGCGGTGAAAGCGGACAAGTTGCGATAACGCTCGAACGCATCAAACAGCTGAGCGCAAAAGCCGATCAGCCAGGGCGAACGGCAGGCGGCGACAAGAGCGCTGTGGAACACCTGATGCGCGGCATCCCAGGCCATGTTGCGGGCCTGGTCGGCACCGATGAAGCGCGGCACCCGCGACAGCCGGTGGAAGCTTACGATCACGGCTTCTTCCCAGCTGCTGTCGCCATGCGCGATCGATTCGCGCAGCCCGGTCTCATTCAACCAACAGCGCGTGCGGGTAAGCGCGTCGAGATCGGCCTCGGTCAACCGGGTCACCACGAAGCCACGCTGGTCAGATTGGCGCACCAGTCCCTCGCTCGACAGCCGGCTGAGCGCCTCGCGAATGGGGCTGAGGCCCATGTCATAGCGGGCGCAAAGCTGACGGGTATGCAGCCGCGACCCGGGGGCGATCTCGACGGCGATGATTTCCCGCCGCAGCCGGCCATAGGCGGCGGAAGCGAGGGTCGCCACGCGGTTCTCGGCGTCGGCTGGCCGTGACGGTCGTGGCATGGATCGGCTATCCCGTGACATGGCGGCAGGAAGACTAAGGTGATTAACCGGGAATATCGCTCAAACTGTCAAGCCAATGCAATGATCGATATTTTTCTTGTCGCCGTTTGATCTGCGTGCTGTGGTGCGGCTCGATAAGGCAGGGGGAAACGCCATGCTCGCACGACGTGGTCTGGCCGGCTTTGCCATCGCCGCCGCCATCGGCCTGCGCGGTGTCCCCGACGCGCGGGCGGACACCTATCCCAGCAAGCCGGTCCGTCTGCTTGTTGCCTTTCCACCGGGTGGGCCGAGTGATGTGCTGGCGCGGATCGTCGGGCAACAATTGAATGCGGAACTCGGGCAGTCCGTGATCGTCGACAACCGGCCGGGGGCGGGCGGCAATGTCGCGGCCGAGATCGCCGTGAAGCAGGCGCCCGACGGCTATGCCCTGCTGCTGGCCAACAACAGCATCCTGGCGGCGAATGCATTCCTGTACAAGCGGCTGAGCTTCGATCCGCTGACGGATTTCGCGCCGGTCACGCTGATCGGGCGGCAGCCGAATATTCTCGTGGTCAGCCCGTCGCTTGGCGTCGGTTCGGTGGCGCAGTTGATCGCGCTGGCCAAGGCCAGGCCGGGGCAATTGAACTTCGCTTCATCGGGCAACGGCACGGCGGCGCATCTGGCGGGGGAGTTGTTCCGCCTGCGTGCAGGTATCGACATCGTGCATGTGGCTTACCCTGGGGTTGCGCCGGCCCTGACAGACCTGATCAGCGATCAGGTCCAGATGATGTTCGCAACATCGGTCGCCGCGATTCCGTTCATGAAAGGCGGCACGCTGCGCGGGCTCGCCGTCACCACGGCCCAGCGTTCGTCTGCGATGCCAGACCTGCCGACGATGATGGAGGCAGGGCTTCCGGATTTCGAGGCGACCACCTGGCACGGTCTGGTCGCTCCGGCGCGCACGCCCGCACCGATCGTCACGCAGTTGAATACGGCAACGATCGATGCCCTGCACCAGCCGGACGTCGCGCGCCGGCTCACCGGACTTGGCGTCGATGTCGTCGGCAGCACGCCGGAGGAATTCGCCACCTATATCAAGTCCGAATCGATCAAATGGGGCGATGTGATCAAACGCGCAGGCGTTCACATCGGATGACGGGATTCCTGGCGGGCCTGGCAATTCGCGATACCGCCGGGTTCGTCGCCGGCGTGCTGTTCCTGTTGGTCGGGCTGGCAGCGATCGGCGTTTCCGGCGGCTACCCGGTCGGCACGCTGCTGCATATGGGACCAGGCTACTTTCCCGTCGTTCTGGGCGCCTTGCTCGTCATCATCGGCGTGGCCTCGATGGTGCGCGCGGTGGCAGTGACGACGGTGACTCCGGACACCGCCGCCGTCCGCATCGCGCTGCAGCCGCTCCTGGTCGTCGGCGCCGCCGTGCTGGTGTTTGCCGGCGGCATCGACCGGATCGGGCTGATCCCCAGCGTCTTCGCCACGGCTCTGCTGGCGTGCATGGCCGGGCCGAAGCCGAAGCTGTTGGAGGGCGGCCTGATCGCCGCTGCATTGTCGGCAATGGCGGCCGGAATCTTCTTCTACGGGTTGAAACTGCCATTCACCCTGTTTTGATACCGATACGAGGGTGCCGCTGAATGGATCTTTTCGCCCATCTCGCGACCGGTTTCGGCGTGGCCCTGACGCCGGACAACTTTCTGTACTGCCTGCTGGGCGCGACCTTAGGCACGCTGGTCGGGGTGTTGCCTGGTATCGGCCCGTTGACGACGATTGCCATGCTGCTGCCGCTGACGTTCAAGATGACGCCGGTCGCGTCGCTGATCATGCTGTCCGGCATCTATTACGGCGCGCATCATGCGGGCTCGACCACCGCCATCATGCTGAATACACCGGGTGACCCGTCGTCGCTGGTGATCTGCCTCGATGGGCACCCCATGGCCCGTCAGGGGCGCGCGGGGCCGGCCTTGTGCATCGCGGCATTCGGCTCATTCTTCGCCGGCAGTTTCGGCGTGCTGCTGATGGCGCTGTTTTCGCCGCCCCTGGCCGGGGTCGCGCTGCGCTTCGCGGCCCCGGAATACGCCTGTCTCGTGCTGGTCGCGTTGATCGCCACGGTAGTGCTGGCGCGTGGCCGCTTCCTGCTCAATGTCGGCATGTCGGTTCTCGGCCTGCTGCTTGGCACGGTTGGTACCGATATCGAGTCGGGCACCATGCGGTTCACGTTCGGCAGCCCCAATCTCGCCGACGGGATCAACTTCATCATCATCGCTGTGGGTGTCTTCGCCTTTGCTGAGGTGATCTCCAACCTTGGCCGCGATCGCATCGGCCGGACGCCGGCCGCGCCGCTGCGCAGCCTGTGGCCGCGGCGGTCGGACCTCGCCGCTGCGTGGAAGCCGATCCTGCGTGGTACCGTGCTGGGTTCGGCGCTAGGCCTGCTGCCGGGAACCGGACCGATGGTAAGCTCCTTCGCCGCCTATAGCCTGGAGCGCCAGCTGGCGAAGGATCGCTCACGGTTTGGCAACGGCGCGATCGAGGGCGTTGCCGGACCGGAGGCCGCCAACAATGCCGCCGCCATCACCCACTTCATTCCGATGCTGACGCTCGGCATTCCCGCCGGTGCGGCCATGGCGCTGATGCTGGGTGCCATGCTCGTGCAGGGCATCGCGCCCGGGCCACGCATGATCAGCGAACATCCCGACGTGTTCTGGGGATTACTGGCCAGCATGTGGCTGGGCAACCTGATGCTATTGGTGCTGAACCTGCCGCTGGTCGGGATCTGGATCAGGTTGTTGACCATTCCCTACCGGATCCTTGTCCCGGCGATCCTGGTGTTCTGCTGCATTGGTGTCTACAGCGTGAACAATTCGTCGTTTGATGTGGTGCTGGCCGCCGGCTTCGGTGTCCTGGGATACGCCTTCAGCATGCTGCGCTGCCAGCCCATGCCGTTGATCGTGGGCTTCATTCTTGGTCCGGTCCTGGAACAAAGCCTGCGCCGGGCGCTGCTGCTGTCGCGCGGCGATCTCGCCACGTTCGTGATGCGGCCGATCAGCCTGACGTTGCTGATTTTCGCCGCCGGCCTGATTCTCTACGCCGCCCTCTCGTGGTACCGGGACGGCCGGCGGCAGGCTTTACCAGGGGTCCGGTAGCAACGGAACCGAAAGTTCGATATCGCCCATGAACGACACCACAGACCCCGCCGCCTGACCAAGCAACGGGCCGATCTGGGAGGCGTCATCCCCATCGTTTGTCGTTATCCTTTCGCAACTATATAGCCCGCCTCAGTTCGTCAGCCGGCGCTTCTGCTTCGGGATGTGGCCGCGGCACTTGCCGTTGGCCTTGAAGGGCATGGCGGGCGTCCGGATCAAAACGGGGGCCGGCCTTCTACCCCGTCCTGCTCCGGCGCCAAACATCCGATCCCTGCACCAACGCCTCGCAAATGCTTAAGTCCGGTATGTCGAAGGAAGCTTGAGTTGCAGGGCAGCCTTCCGCATGCATGATGGGCCGCCCTATTGCCGGAGTGTTGCTGAATGTCCGACCCGTTACGCCTTTTCGTTGGTACTGGTGTAGAGGGCCTGCGCCCAGTCGGCTACAAAACGATCGACATCTCTGCCGGCCATGATCCCGACATCGTTGCCGATGCCTCCGCGCTGCCCATGATCGAAAGCGGCACGGCCGATGAGTTCTATGCGTCGCACGTTCTGGAGCATTTCTCCTGGCCTCGCGCCCTTCTCGTTCTTCTGGAATGGGCGCGGGTGCTGAAAATAGGAGGCATGATCAAGATTGCTGTCCCGGATATGGAGATATACGCAAACTTTTTGGTGAATAACCGGAATCCATTCAACATTATGAGTGATATCTATGGCGGGCACTGGGTGAAAGAGGGTGGTCCACAAGGTCACCACTTTGGATATACCAGGAGAATGCTGACAGAGATTCTGACCGTGATGGGTTTCGGCGAATTTGATATGTGGAGGTCCGATCTTCCCGAAGCGGCCAACACTTGGGTATTCGGGGAGAACCAAGAGAAGCTTGGGATATCTCTCAATATCTCCGCGATCAAGCAGCGCGAACCCCTGGTAGATATCGACGCCCTTGCTCACCGGATCAGGCATCATGATATCAGGGAGTCCTTCATGGTGTTGGTCAGGAGCCTCATGGTCGATGAAACAAGACTTGCGGGGATCAATGATATCGACACGGTACTCTTTCAGAAGCTCAACCATCGCTTTTTGGAGGCCTCACATCTCGCGACAGTCTACCGCGATAAGTACAACGCGTTGGTTGAAGCATCGCAAGCGGACCCCCGACAGCCGTCGACGCCCGAGGTATCTGCTGGGGAATGGCAACCAAGAAGACTGATTGCCCGAGGCATCAATGTAGCGCGTCGTATCACCGACCTCGGTGCCAGTAACGCTCGGGCTGAAGATAGCACTTTGAAAATGCTTGCTGAGAACAGCAACGATGCAATCGCGCGACTGGTGAATATTGAAACGAAAATCAACCACATCATGGGCGCGACGCATCACGGCCTTGCCAGCACCCCTCAGGCAGAGCGGCCGAGCAATCCGTTTAGCGAATACGCAGGATCATCCGACCAGGCGTTTGGCCACCTGACCTACGCTCAACATGGCGAGGACCTGATCGTCGCAAATATCTTCGCGCTTTTGGGGGTCGAACATCCGTCGTACATTGATGCCGGTGCCAGTCATCCACTCAAGGGTAGTAATACTGCGCTACTCTATTCCCGCGGTAGCCGTGGCATCGTGGTCGAAGCAAACCCCGCGCTCATGAGTCTCTGGGCTGAGATACGACCTCAAGATCTCGCCTTGAACCTGGCTGTCGCAGCCGAACGCGGCGAGCAAACACTATATCGAATTGATGAAATGTCCGGACGAAATACGACCAGTGCCGATGTGGCGCAGAGCTTCGTCAACAAGTACCCTGAGTTCCGTGTGCAGGACACCATAACTGTCCAGGCAGCGACACTCAACGACATCGTTATGCAGCACGCAGCGGGTCGCTGGCCGGACTTCCTCAGCGTGGACCTGGAAGGATTGGACTATGCCGTACTCGAGGCGGCAGATTTCTCTGGCGATCGACCGAGGGTCATATGTGTGGAGTGGCGCGATGTTGAAGGCGGTGATGCGTCGGGGCAAATCCTGCCCGTGCTGACCAAACGTGGATATTTTCCGATCTTCCGAACCTGGGGCAATCTGATCGCGGTCCATAGCGGATCGTTGTCAGCGCTCGGGATACGGGCGCAATGAAGTGCGGCGATGCACTGAAGGTGCCGCCGCGCTACGTTGGCGCAGTCGCAGCCTTGCCGCTCAGCACCTCCGTGCAGCGCGCCGGCGCGATCACCGCCGCGTCAGGGTGATGGGCGGCAACATCGGCGTAAACGCCATCCTGATCATAGGCTTCGTCAGCGGTGACCGATGACGGCGAGCCGATGACCTGATCGAGCATCGGACCAACCTGGG
>JAQGHW010000780.1 GCA_028291505.1 Rhodopila sp.
GAGATCCGAAGATGAAAAACCTGATTCTTGCCGCCTTCGCGGCCCTCAGCCTGACCGCCGCCATTACGCCGATTGCGAATGCCGCCAGTACGATCGCTGGGGATGCACAGGCCACACGGTTGCAGCAGACCGGCTCGTACAGCCAGTAAACCGCAGCGTTTGCCGGCTGAAGGGATCACCCATCGGCTCTGCCTTCGTCACTTCGCGGCGAGCATGCTGTGATTTTAGACGTATACTCGTGCTCGCCGCAGCCGAAAGCGTCGTCGTCCGTGCCGTCGCGGCACCCGTAATTCGCCGCCATTCGAGATAAACTTCACAAGGGAGCGCATTGATGAAACCCCAGCTTGTCGCGCTGGCTCTTGGTTTGATTCTGATGTCCGCCGGTGATGCTTTGGCACAGACTGGTGACGGAACCGAGTCATGCGTTACCGGGCATCGGTTTGAACCGGGGCCGATCGTGAATGGTCAGCACCGCCAACCGACACAAGGCGAGGTCGAAGCGCGAACGCAGCAACTACGGGCCTGGAGCAAAGTAAAAGCTGGCTCCTGCTCGGCCGCACCTCTGCCTGTCGGCGCAAGGTAGAAATGTCACCCAGCGGGGAAAGTAGAGATGACACCTCCCAGTGGCGGACGCACCTTGTACGAAACGTTGCGCAAGGTCGCTCCAAATTATATCTGCCATCGCGTTCACCCTGACCGACGTGCATGTTGAACTGGTGAACCCGCGCGCCGACCCGCCGCCGCCGGCGATTGGCGAGGCGACGAGCGCGGCTGCGTGATCTGCTGCTGACGCTCGAACCCGTCGCGGCGGTTTTGCGGGCGCATTGATCGAGACCGCAGGCTCTTCAGCGGGCCGGGCGTTCTGCAACGCGGGCATGCGGGCCGCCGTGTTCCGGCCATTCCCACGCCTCGCGATCGGGCGCATCGACGTCGACCCCTTTGCCACGCAGCATCTCGCGATAGTCCTCGGCATTGTCGTTCGGCTGGTAGCCAAGCGTGGCCCAGTTGGGATCATGCGTCTTCAGTCGTGTATTGTTGGAGTACCCGTTCACGACCATGCATCCGGGATCGGGGTGACGCAGCGAAACATCGACCAGATGCCCAACGTCCGCCGGACTGAGCCAGGTCGCAAGCGAGCGCTGGTCGATCGGCAGCGATCGGAACGTGCCGATACGTAATGATACTGACCGTATGCCGTGGCGATCATAGTAGTTGCGCAGCATGGTCTCGCCCCAGACCTTGAATACGCCATAGAGACTGTCGGGTCGTGGTGGCAGTACAGGCGAAACGTTCTCGGTGATCGGATAGCAGCCGAAGGCGTGGTTGCTGCTGGCAAAGATGATGCGCTCCACGCCGGCGAGACGCGCCGATTCGAACACGTCGAACAAACCCCGTGCGTTCACGCGGAACAGGTCCTCGAGTGTATAACTACCGATCATACCGGCGAGGTGCACAACCGCCTTCACGTCGCGCATCATGGTTTCGACGGCTGAGCGGTCGGCGATATCAGTGACGACTGACTCTTCGTTGTTGGCCAGATCCTGCACCGGCCGGATGTCGGTCAGCCGCAGGTGACGCCAGTTCTCGCGAAGCCCGGTGCGCAAAGCGGTGCCAATGGCCCCAGCAGCACCAGTTATCAGCACGCGATCGGTCTCGGGGTTGATCATGACGCTACTTTTCCTCCTGCGCTATCTATGCATGGATATGGTGACGGGCAAAAGCACGCGCTCACCACGGGCAAGCCAGAAGGTGTTATCATGGCACTTCCGACGTATCAGGTCCTGATTGGCGGCCAATGGCAAAGCAACCGCGGTGCCGAAGCCATTCGTTTTGCGGTGAGGTTCTCTGAGCCAACCGCCAGTTTCGACGGAGCACAAAGATGGAATATACGAAGCTTGGCCGCACCGGTCTGGAAGTATCCAGGATCTGCCTGGGATGCATGAGCTATGGCACCCCGGGCCAGGGCAATCACGCCTGGAGCCTGGGCGAGGACGACAGCCGGCCGTTCATCAGACGTGCGCTGGAAGCAGGCATCAACTTCTTCGACACCGCCAATCGTTATTCCCTTGGCACCAGTGAGGAAATCCTCGGCCGGGCGCTAAAGGATTTCGCGCGCCGTGATGATGTCGTCATTGCGACCAAGGTCTACGGCAGGATGCGGTCTGGACCAAACGGGGCCGGCCTGTCGCGCAAGGCGATCATGAGCGAGCTGGACGCCAGCCTGCGGCGCCTCGGCACAGACTACGTCGATCTTTATCAGATCCATCGCTGGGATTATGAAACGCCGATCGAGGAAACGCTGGAGGCGCTGCATGACGTCGTGAAAGCAGGCAAGGTCCGCTATATCGGCGCATCCTCGATGCATGCGTGGCAATTTGCCCGTGCCCTGGCAGTCGCCGAACGGCACGGCTGGACTCGCTTCGTCAGCATGCAGGACCTGGTCAACCTGCTGTATCGCGAGGAAGAGCGCGAGATGCTGCCGCTCTGCGCCGCCGAGGGCATTGGTGTCATTCCGTGGAGCCCGCAGGCGCGCGGCCGGCTGACGCGGGATTGGAGCATCACGAGCATTCGGTCGGAGACCGATGAGTCGGTGTCCAGGCTGTTTGCGAAAACCGCAGAAGCGGACAAGAAGGTCGCGGATCGCGTTGCCGTGGTCGCTGCTGACCGCGGCGTCTCGCGTGCCCAGGTGGCACTGGCCTGGCTGCTGTCCAAGTCGGTCATCACCGCCCCGATAGTCGGTGCCACAAAGCTGCAGCACCTCGAAGACGCGATCGCGGCCGTGACCGTGAAGCTCTCGGGCGATGAGATCGCATCTCTCGAGGAGCCTTATGTACCCCACGCCGTCGTTGGGTTCGTCTAGACCCAACCCTGGACTGGCCGGTGTGCCGATGTTGATCGTGATAGGTGCTCGATCCCTCGTTTCGGCGCAGCCCTATGGTGAGACACCGGCGGCTGCGTTATATTTCGGCGGCAACGGCGCGGTTCACGGTTTGTGATATCGGTTGCAACTGTCAGCGATGGTTGGCTGTTATTCGCTCGGCAGCGCGACCGGCCGGAAGCCGCGATCCGCGAGGGTTTTCTGGCCGATCGGCGACAGGATCGTCAGCGCCAGCAACATCGCTTCCGGCCGAGCATTTTTCAGGACGGCAAGGCCGTACTCCGGGCCAACTTGCAGTTCTGGCGGGAAAGCAACGAGATTCGCATCAGGCAGAATGCGTGCATAGCACTCGCGGGCTGAGCAATAGACGATGCTGGCATCCACCCGCCCGCCAAGGATCGCGTCTGCATCGGTGTCGCCGGATTTCGGCGGTGGCGAACCGGGCGGCGTGTCCAGCACCACGGCGCGCGCTTGAAGCGCTGCGGCACTGCCCGGACGAAGGCGCTCCGCCACTTCGAACAGTCGCACGGTGTAGTCGCCGAGTGGATCTACTTTGGCAGGACAGACGCCGACCCGAACGCCTGGCGCGAACAATTTGTCGAGCACGTTCTGCGTGGTCGCCCCAAATGCAGCCGGCGACAGCACGCAGACCGTGTTGCGAGCGAACATCGCCATCACGGTGGTTCGGCCGTCCTCGACCAGTTTGCGTGCGTGGCCGATGTCAGCGGACGTGAAGACATCGACGTGCTCGCCCTTTTCGATGCGTTCGCGCATCCGACGGGAGGGACCGAACTGCGTTGCGACCGTCACGCCATGCGCCTGGCCGAACGTTGCGGCGATCTGGACCATTGCCTCGCGCAGGCTTCCGGCCCCGTAGAGAACAAGGTCCTCCGCCCGTGCTTGCGCCATCATCGCGAGCGCCAGCAAAACGGACGTCGTGAGTTTGCGCACTGTGTGTGTCCTTCGTTCACGCGGCGACCTCACGGCAGTCCGCCTGTTCTGCGGGTTTCCAGCATGATGTCGTCCAGCCGGCGGCCCGGGGTGAAGGGCGCCAGTCCCGGAGGCCGAACGACGCCTTCCGGCATGCGAGGACAGGTCTCGACCTCGGCAATCACGGTGCTGACGGGAAACTTCGCCGCGTAGATAGGCAGGGCATAATCCTCCTCTTCGTCGCCGACACCCTTGGAGCGTATCTTGCCGGAGGCCTGATCGATCGCCATGCCGATGAGGGTGGTCGCCTTCAGTTCCAGCGCCGTGCTGGTTCGCAGCGTTGCCGCTCGGCCGGGGTAGAAACGATCGATCATGCGATCCAGCGCGCGCGACTTCTCCCGCGGATCGTCAATGATGTGGGCGGTGCCAAAGCATATTGCGGAACGGTAGTCGACCGAATGATTGAACCCGCATCGTGCGAGCACAAGACTGTCGAGATGCGTCACGGTCAGGCAGACCGGCAGCCCGTCTCGCTGTGACCGCAACATCCTGCTGGCCGAGGAGCCGTGCCAGTAAAGATGATCGGCTTCCCGCCAGAAGGCCGTGGGCGTGCAGTAAGGCTGCCGAGGTCCTGAAGATCCATTTCGGCCAGGGTGGCTTGTACCACTGAAAGCACCGCCCGCGAGAGTCCGTGTATTGCGGCGGCTGCGGTGTTCGTTCCGGGTTCGTTGTGCCGTTCGAGTGGAGTCCTCATGCAAATTGCGGCATCACATCGGATGCGATTAACTCATGCGTTTCCGAGTCATTCTTGTAAGCACTGCTAATGATAAGCTGCACGCCTGCCGCCTGATACCGGCCGATCAGGTCAGTGGCCTGAGCTACGGTGCCGGCAAACCCATAGTAGGAGTCCGGAACCGCCAGCTTCCGTCGCTTCGCCGCAAGCTCGGCTTCGTTGCTTGCCAGCAGAAAGCTGGTGATGCTGGTTCTCTCGATCGCTTCGTAATTCCGTTGCTCCGCTTCGCAATGGCGCCGCAATACCTCAAACTTGTGCCTGACCGCATCCGGACTGCCGCCCACGTTACAAGCATCCGCCAGACGAGCGACCGCGCGCAGCGTGAGCTGCTCACCGCCACCGGCGATCATGATCGGCGGGTGCGGCTTTTGCAGCGGCTTGGGTTCCAGGATCGCGTCCTCGGTATGGAAGTACCGGCCGTTGAATGTCGTGCGCTTCTCGCTCCACATGGCGAGGACAAGCCGGACGGCCTCCTCCATCTGGCGAATGCGCACCGCGGGTCGTGGCGGAAACTCCCAGCCGTACTGCCGATACTCCGGCTCGTGCCAACCGGCGCCGATGCCGAATGTCAGCCGTCCGCGGCTGATCAGGTCGACACCGGCGGCGATCTTCGCCAGGTGAGCTGGGTTGCGATAGCCAACTGACGACACAAGTGTTGCAAGACGAATGCGCTGCGTCACGGCTGCCAGCGCCGAGAGGATTGTCCAGCCTTCCATGAACGGCTCGTCCGGCGCGCCGACATTGGGGATCTGGATCAGGTGGTCCATCACGGAGAACCACGTGAAGCCGTGGTCTTCCGCCCATTGCGCCTTGGCCTTGACGGACTCGAAAATCCCCGCGGGATCGCCGCCGAACAGCCATGACGGGTTGTGAATTCCAAACTTCATGAGAATCCTCCTGTGATGCCTTGGCGTCCCGGCCGTCCCGGCGGGATCAGACCATAACCTGATCCCGCCGCAGGTCACGCTTGCCGTCTGGTGACTGGTCAGTCCGTCTTGATCCAGACCGCCTTGACGTTGAGATGCTCCTCGACATGCTGCTTGCCGCGTTCGCGTCCGTAGCCGCTCATTTTATAGCCGCCGAACGGCACGGCCGGGTCCGACGCCTGGTAGCAGTTGATCCATACCGATCCGGCCCTGATGCCGCGCGCAAGCTTGTGTGCCTTGCCGACATCGCGCGTCCAGACGCCGGCACCGAGGCCGAAATGAGTCTTGTTCGACCGCTCGATCACCTCTTCGATGTGGGTGAAGGGTATGGCCGAAATCACTGGCCCATGCACTTTGACGCTGAGAACCGGATTGGCCCCGGGAAGATCGAACTGCTTGAGCAGATCGAACGGACGGGTTCGATCTCCTCCGCCGGACGAGCGATGAAAATGTCCTATCGGCGAGCCTGGCTGCTGGCAGATGCGATGAATCGCACGTTTCATGCGCCGGTTGTCGCAACCCGGTTCGGTGGTTCGTCAACAGGTCGCGCGAAGCTGACACCGCTCGGTCTGGAGGTCATGAGGCTCTACCAGGAGATCGGCCAAGTGGCGCTAAATGCGGCCAACGACCGGATCGTTCGGCTGGAGCAACCGATCGCCGAAGGCGCCAAGAGCGCGCGTTCCGAGGACGCCCGGCTGTCTGACACCGAGCGGGGCCCCGAGCGGGATGGGGTGGGCCGGTTGCCTTATTCTTCCGGCTCCGTCGTGAACAACAGCGGATAGCCTTGGCCGCGGCCGCGGTCTGTTGCGTTCGTTGCCTTCGCTTCCGCGACTTCCTTGGTGTAGACGGCGACGACGCAAACGCCGCGCTGGTGCGCGGTGATCATCACCCGCCGGGCCTGATCGTCGTTGATGCGGAATTCGGCTTTCAGGACCATCACGACGAAGTCACGCGGGGTATAGTCGTCGTTAACCAGAATGACCTTGTGCAGTTGCGGACGTTCGACCTTGGTCTCGACGGTCGTGGTTGGCTTGGTGGTTGTGTCGGTCATCGGCGAAGCTTCTCCCCGCACGGGCGCTGGCGACCTTATCACAGTCGGCTGCGAGGCGGAAATTCGCTGATGAATTCGCCGAATTCGACCCCAAGACCGGAGTTCTTGGCGCCGCCGAAGGGGATGTGCGGCGCCATGTCGAGGTGCGTGTTGATCCAGACTGTACCGGCTTCAAGCTGGGCGGCCACGTCATGGGCGCGGTCGGTGTTCGATGACCAGACCGACGCGCCGAGGCCATAGGTTGTCGCGTTGGCGCGCTTGATCACCTCGTCGGTGCTGGCATATTTCAGCACCGGCAGGATCGGTCCGAACTGCTCTTCGTCGACGAGGCGGCTGCCTTCGGTGATGTCGCGAACAATGGTCGGACGGATGAAGTAACCCGGACGGTCCATGACTTCCCCGCCCGCGACGATATTGCCATGCTTTTTGGCATCCTCCAGGAATGCCTTCACCTTGTTGTATTGCATACGGTTCTGCAACGGACCCAGCTGGGTGCCTTGTTTCGATCCGTCGTCGACGATCGCGGCGTCGGCGAGCTGCGCCAGTTCGTTGCACATTTCGTCGTAGATGGATTCATGCACGTAAAGCCGCTTGATGGCCAGACACACCTGCCCGCTGTTCTGGAAAGCGCACAGCGTCTCCGCCGCGCTCGCCATGACCTTGCGCCCGGTGGCCGTCGAACCTGTGAAGGAGATTTTGCGCACGTCGGGATGATGGGTCAGGGCATCGCCGAGATCGTTGGCATCGGTGATGAAGTTGACAACGCCGTTCGGCAGAAGGCCGGCGATCAGTTCAGCGAACTTAAGGCTGGCGATCGGCGTGGTCGGTGCCGGCTTCACGACCAGTGTATTCCCGGCAAGCAGCGCGGGGGGCAACTTGAAGGCCAGGATCAGCAGCCTCGCGGGCAGTCGGCAAAGGCTTCCTCGGTCGCTGGATTGATGACCGGCATGGTCTGATCGCCGGCCACCATCCTGCCATCGATCAGTAGATTGAAGCGTTCCATGGCGTCCTCCCAAAAGGTTGTGTCGTGCGCCGTCAGGCGTT
>JAQGHW010000782.1 GCA_028291505.1 Rhodopila sp.
CGATCGTTTGTCCCCGCCACACAGCGGTATGATCGACACCGTTCCGCGCTGTATGAAGTAGCCTCGGCATCCAGGTCCATAATCGACCCGCAGCTCTGAAACGCCTCCCCCAACCGGCTTCGCGTCACCACGCCGCCGGACTGCAAGCGCACGATCCGCTGGCCAATGCGCCCCGCCGCGCGTCGGTCCGCGAGGTCGGAACTCAGTTTTCCGCCGTGGATCTAAACCCGCAGTGTGCGACTACTTGCGGCGACGCCGAGCAGCATCAGTGCCACGATGACGAACGCCGTGGAGAGGCTGGTCGCCTGGGCGACGAAACCGATCGCCGCCGGGCCTGCGAGGATGCCGGCATAGCCAAGTGTCGTGATCGCCGGCACGGCGACGTTTTCCGGCATCGCCGTCTGCCGGCCGACGCACGTGTACAGCACCGGCACGATGTTGGAGCAGCCAGCGCCAACCAGTGCATAACCGAGTATCGCCACTTGCCACGAGGGAACCAAGGTTACCAGGCCGAACCCCGCCGCCGCGCAGATGCCGCCGAAGACAATGACGTTGGTGTCACCGTACCGCTGCACGACCCGGTCTCCCAACAGCCGCCCCGCGGTCATGGCCAGGGCGAAAGCGGCATAGCCGAACCCCGCTAAGGACGCCTGCATGCCGCGAACCGAGGTCAGGAACACCGCACTCCAGTCGAGGACGGCGCCTTCCGTCAGGAACATGATAAGACAAAAGCAGCCGATGATCAGCACCGCGCCGCGTGGAAAGGCGAACGCGGGGCCGTCGACCTTGCTGCCATAGGTCAGCAAATGCGGAGCGGCCATTGCCAGCGCAACGACGATGCCCGCGACGACGACCAGCGTTGCCGCGAGCGGCGATGCCCCGGCACTCAGGAGCGTGGTGACGCCGCTCGAACCGACAATGCCGCCTGCGCTGAAGAGGCCGTGGAAGCCCGACATCATCGGCCGTCCACTTGCCCGTTCGACGATGATCGCCTGGATGTTCATGGATACGTCGATCGCGCCAAGGCCGGCTCCGAACAGGAGCAGCGCCGCAACGAGCAGAGGCAGGCTGGAGCCCCATGCCAGCAGGGGCAGGGTAAGACAAATCAGCGCGGCCGAAACAACAACGACGCGACGGCATCCAATACGCGCGACGAGGGCGCCTGCGAGTGGCATCGCGATGATGGAGCCAATTCCAAGTGCCAGCAGCAGCAGCCCGAGCATGCCCTGGCTGATACCGATGCGTGCTTTGGCGAAGGGGACGAGTGGGGCCCAGGCGGCCATACCGAAACCGGCGATGAAGAACACAATGCGCGTGGAGATTTGTTCACGGCCTGCCTGTGGCGGACGTGTGCGAATGGTGACGGATGTCATGGGGTGTTTTTGATGTGTCGACGCTGCCCGGGTCAAGCACGCCGATGTGTTTTGATCGAGACAGGTCCGCGGCTTCCAGCCGGGCGCGTTGCTCAGGTGCGGCGTTCCGCGCTGGCGTGGATCGACCGAAGGACTGCGGTCAATCCGCGGCGTTGGCCTCCGGGGCGGGCATGTCGGGCGCAGGTCCTGGTTGCTGGTCGTGGTCGACGTCAGCTTGGTGGTCGACGGCAGCGGGCTGATCAACGGCAGCGGGCCGATCGGTGGCGGCCGGAGGCAGTGTGACGGCGGCGGGGCGGTCGATGGCAGCGGACGGCAGCGAAGGAGCCGCGGGCTTTCGCGGTCGCGGCGGCGGCGGAACCCAGGGGCGATCGCCGCGCTCGGTTCGGTCAGTCAGGACGCGGGCGCCGTCGCGATCGAGCCAAATCGCCGTGCTGCCATAGCGCCAGACGGTGAAGCGATCCACCAGCTTGGGCCACGGCTTCGGACACAGGCCGCGCGCTGGTTCAGCCGATACGATAACCGAGGACTGGCCACAGAATTTCGGATGCAAGTCCCCGCGCGCCAGCATCGCGCCCGGGCGATCGGGATAGGGGCGCAGCAGACAGGACCCGGGGTCGCAACGAATAGCTGTCGCGCTTGCGTCATCATGGCTTGCCTCATCGTGGTTCGCCGGGTCCGCGGGCCCTATGGCCGCATGTGCGATAGCTGGCCCGGACACGCCGGCCCATGACGACGGAACGGGCGATGCCGGAGTGGGCGGTAGGGGAAAAACGGTTTTTGGTATCATCTGAAATGATTCGATCCCCCAGTATTGCGCCCAGGCGTCGCGGGTGAATTTCGATCCGCCCTGGGCCTGTTGCAGGAAACCGCCCTGCTGGGTGCGGATCGCGATCAGGCGACCATCTCCCGAGATCAGCAGATCGGGCGGCCGGTCCACCAGCGGCGACGCCAACCCGGCAAGCATCAGGACGATCCCGGCGAGGCGCCGCCTGGTTTGCCACAGGCCCAGCCACGCCAGCCCGACGGAGAAAACACAAAGCCCCCAGACCGGGATATGCGGCACCTCGATGGTTGCGTTCGGCAGCGCGGAGGTGGCTCGCGCGACCCACACGATTGCCTCGGCGCCCCAGCCCATCGGCACCAGCGCCAGCGCCTCCAGATGCAGCGGCATCAGGAACAGCGCGATCAGGCCGGCGGGCATGACCCACATCGCGGTCAGCGGCACGGCGATCATATTGGCGAGCACGAAGTAAATCTGCACATGGCCGAAATGATAGGCGCCGTACGGGGCGGATGCGGACCCTGCCAGCGCACTGGTCAGCGCCAGGGCCGCGAGATGGGATCCGAACCGGCGATGCCAGCTTTCACCATGCAGGCGCCGAAGCCAGGGGCGCATTGCCTCATATCCGGCGATCAGCGCGAGCACAGCGGAGAAACTCATTTGAAACGAAACGTTCGGCACCTCTTGCGGCGCGATGAGCATCAGCACGGCGGCGGCCAGCCCGAGTCCTCGTAGCGAAAACGGCCGCCGATCGGCCAGCAGCGCGACGGTGAACAGGCAGGCCATGACGAAGCTGCGGATGATCGGCACGTGCATCCCGGTCAGCACCATGTAGACGGCGCCGGCCGCCAGCGCGCAAATCGCGGCGAACTTCTTGGTTGGCCAGAACAGGCTGGCGCGTTCGCTGAGTGCGAAGGCGAAGCGCGACACGGTCAGCGCGAAACCCATGACGATGCCGATGTGCAGCCCGGCCACCGCCAGCAGATGGGCCAGTCCGGAGTCGCGGAACGCCTGATGGTCCGCCGCGGGAATCGCCATCGAGGCCCCGGTTAGCAACGTCACGGACACCGCGCCGGCAGCGCCCGGGATTACCGCGACAACGCGGCCGGCAATGATCTCCCGCAGCCGCTGGATCAGCCGCATTGGCGCGGACGGCACCGCCTGCTGCAGGCGTTCGGCTTTGCCCAGCCCGTAACCGGACGCGCCGAGGCCGGTATAAAAACTGTCGCGCTGCAGGTCCCAGGCGCCCGGGTACGACGGCGCCGAGGGCGGACGGATCAGGGTTCGGATGCGAACCTGGTCGCCGCTGGCCAACTCACCGTCGTCCTTCTTTTGCAGCCGCACCCGCACCGAACGGCGCAGCGGTTCGGCGGCATCGTCCAGCCAGGCCGGCTGGATGGTGATCCGGCGGCCCTCCGGCAAAGCTTCCACCGCGCGGATTGTCCCGGTCACGATGGTGGCGTGGGTCGGCAGGTCGACCTCGATCGGGGGCGCCCGAGCGGTGGCGAATTGGGCGGCGGTAAAACCAAGGGCGGCGGCGGCGAGGGGGCCCAGAAGCCAGCGCAGGCCGGGCAGCCAGATCGCGATCGCAAGGGTCGGCACAGTGATCGCCGCGCCGATCCAGGTGGATGGCTCGAACCGAAGGGCGTAGTACCCCAGGACGCCGACGCCCATGAACACGGGCAGCCATACCGCCAGCCTCTCCCGCTCAAGGTCGAGCCAGGAGTCCAACGCGGCTTTCATGGCAGCGAATGGCCTCATGCGGGGCAGAGTAGCGGTGTAACCGTCTACAAAGAGTGAACGGGCGTGCTAGATCGTGTGGATGACCGTCCGCACCCGCTTTGCCCCTAGCCCGACCGGCCCGCTGCACATCGGCGGGGTCCGCACCGCGCTGTTCAATTACCTCTACAGCCGCCACCACGGTGGGGAATTCCTGCTCCGGATCGAGGACACCGATCGCGAACGCAGCACCGACGCGGCGACGCAGGGGATCATCAACAGTCTGGATTGGCTGGGCCTTGAGCGTGACGGGCAGACGGTGTTCCAGTCCACTGGGATGGTCCGGCATGCCGAGGTCGCGCGGGAACTGCTGGCCGCCGGCAAAGCATACTACTGCTATTGCACCCCGGAGGAGCTGAACCGGGAGCGCGAGCAGGCTCGAACCGAGAAGCGCGTGTGGCGGTACGACGGGCGGTGGCGCGACCGGGACCCGTCGCAGGCGCCCGCCGGTGTGGCCCCGGTCATTCGCCTGAAGAGCGAGCGCGAGGGCGAGACGGTGCTGGAGGACCTGGTCCAAGGTTCGGTCCGCGTCGCCAATGTAGAGCTGGATGACATGATCATCCTGCGGAGCGACGGGTCGCCGATGTATAACCACTCGGTGGTGGTGGACGACCACGACATGGGGATTTCGCACGTGATCCGCGGCGACGATCACCTGACCAATACGTTCCGGCAAATTCAGGTGTACCGGGCGATGGGGTGGGAGCTGCCTCGGTTCGCCCATATCCCGCTGATCCACGGCGCCGATGGGGCGAAGCTGTCGAAGCGGCATGGGGCGCAGTTCGCGCTGGAATTCCGCGACCAGGGGTTCCTGCCGGAAGCGTTGTGCAACTACCTGCTGCGGCTGGGCTGGTCGCACGGCGACCTGGAGGTTCTGGGACGCGAGGAGGCGATCCGGTTGTTTGACATCGCCGATGTGAACCGCGGGCCGTCTCGCATGGATTACGCCAAGCTGACGAACCTGAACGGGATCTATATCCGGCAGGCGGACGATGAGCGGCTGACCGCGGACGTGCTGGAGCGGTTGGCTCAACGGGGCAATCTGGCCGTGGACAGTGTTGCGGCGGGGCGAATCCTGGCGCTGATGCCGGCGTTGAAGGAACGGGCGAAGACGCTGGTTGAATTGGCGGATTCGGCGGCATTTCTGGCTCGAGCCGTGCCGCTGCCGATGGAGCCGAAGGCAACGGCCGCTTTGACCCCGGAGACTCGGTCGATGCTGCGAGAGGTTGGCGCGGCGCTGGCCGGGACAGATTTTTCTCTGCCGGCGATCGATGCGGCGCTGCGCGGTTTCGCCGAACGGCATGGGGTGAAGCTGGGTCAGGTGGCGCAACCGCTGCGGGCGGCGCTGACCGGCAGCACCGTCAGCCCCGGGATCGACGCGACACTGGCCGCGCTGGGGCGGGACGAGTCGCTGGTTCGGATCGCCGCTGCGTCGGTTTGAGATGGGTTTGGCGGCGCTGGCAGGCTGGGGGCATCAGTCTCGGGCACCGCCCCCTGCCGCTACGCGGGGCAGGCCGCACGCTTATTTCCGCTTGATGAGGGCGGCAGAAATAAGCGTCCAGACAATCGAGGCCGCATTGGGGGACACCTAAGAATATCCCATTGACTTGGCTGGATGGGCGGTAATCGTGGGAGAGAAAGAGTTAGAGCACTTTCAGGCTGTACAGTCAGCCAGAAAGTGCTCTAGAATCAGTTATCCGAGGAGACCTGAGCGCGCGCGCCCAGCGAACGCCGAACGCAACTGGGGGCTCATCCCGTGAAGTTGGCTCCTCAGCGACTTCCCGATCTCCATCCGCGAGACCGCGCAGGAATCTTGGCACACCATGGGCCCGTCCAAGGAGAGACGCGTCTGGCGTTGCGAGGTCATACCCGATAGTCGCCCACCGGGTATGCCATGCCGGTCGGCAGTAGAAACGAGTTTCGCCGGCGATCATAAAACCGATTTTAAAATTGGGCGAAGCCGAAGGTAATGCAGCTCTGGCACTAGTGGCGCCGTCGCCGATCAAAGACAGCCAGCCAGCACAGCAAGACCCTGATGACCGAAGTTCTGTTCGCACTGATCGTCACACTGACGGTTAGAGCATGATCACGCTGAGGGGCCAGCGTTTCGTTGGCGTCAGCCAAGCTGACGAAACGCGAGGGGAATGTTCAAAGCGTGTGAATCATTCGATCAAACGAAGGGTTAGAGCATTTTCAACCTGCAAAGTCCTCAACCTGCAAAGTCAGGGTGAAAACGCTCTGGTGCCGGTGTCGCCAATTAGTCGGCTCGACTATCACTTGTCCCCATAGGAGGATGTCTTAATGAAAATTAAACTTTGTTCTGCTGTCGCGTTAGCGGTGTTGGTGGCGCCGGCGGCCGCAACCTGGG
>JAQGHW010000846.1 GCA_028291505.1 Rhodopila sp.
CGCTGCGCCGAAGCCTGTTCAAGTGGTTAAGTCCGCCGACGATAGCCTTGCCGCAATCGAACGTTTCTGCGTCTACAACACACCTGCATAATGATCTAACGAACCTCAGGTTTGGGACACAAGATTCAGAAAATATCCAGAAGAGCATTTTCGTGCTGACTGAAAATAGCCATCGTGACGGAGGTATGTCGTAGTGACGCCCCACCCGCAGGATAATCCTCGTTCGGGCTTATAAAACGCTCCCCGCAGGACTCTTACGCGGTTACGATTCTGGCATGTCGATCAACCCGACGCCGACGACCGTGACTCTGCTGCGGGCTACCAACGTATTGAATCAGTTAACGAAACCGACTGCCTGCCCAGGTCCTGATCGGCGCCGATCGGAACCCCACCCCGAACGAAGCCCCTTTAGGAATATCAATGTATTGTGGACCATCAGGGGTGGGGTCCCACTTCAGTGCTGATTCACAGACTGGCAGCGGCAGGCGGCGCGCGATCTGGCCGAGGGACGCTTTGCGGAGGCCGTCAACGCGTTCGACCGGGATTACCTGGACCGAGAAGCAGGAGGATGCCCAGTGTGCCCTGGTTCGCGGCCTGGTCGCGCGATGCGGTGGAGCGGCCGGGGGCGAGCCGGTTCGTGTTCGACTACACCAACCGTGACGTGGACATGCTCAATGCCGAACTGCGCCAGGTGCGCCGCGAGCTGACCGGCGCGGATGTGGAATTCAACGCCAAGCACGGGCCGGCGGCGTTCGCGATCGGCGATCGCGTGCAGTTCATCGACACCGATAAGAAGCGGTTTCTCTAACTTAAGCGGCCTGATCGAACGTCTTCACGGATCTCCGGGAACGCCGAATCGTGTCGCTGCTTTCGGATTCAGGGCTCGATCAACGTAAGCCTCGAGTTGGGGTTCGTAGAGGGCCCACAATTCGGCAAGCGATGCTATTGGTCCGTCGTCAACCCAGTCAACGCGAAGATCCGCTATTGGCCACGATACGTCGCGGGCGAGTAAAAGCCCGGCCGAATGCACCGGTCCTGCCTCACCACCGCCGGTGAGGCCCGCCTTCATGGCTTCCAGCAGTCGGCTCGCTAAAGGCAGGTCTGACGCGACAAAGCTGTCGACCATCGCCTGCGGCACACCATCCCGGGACAGCAGATTCCCCGCGGCAACGACGCCAGGGCCTTCGACGGTGGCATGAATTCCCAGCGTGTTGCTGCCGGAAAATGTCGCCGTTCGGCCACGCGCATCGATCAGCGCCAATTGCCGATAGTCGATATGCGGGTGGGTTGCGACCAAAATGTCACGCGCCTGGATCGCACTCGCGCCGCGTGCCATGAGGTCAAGACCATCGGGTCCGAGCCTCGGATCGGTGATGTTCTGCGTGGCGACTACGCCGACCCCCGCACGCACATGGGCGCACCGCGCGGCAACCGCGGGTGAGGACGATGCGATCGCGATGCCGAACATCCCAGTCGTTGGGCAACGGGCAGAGATGGAGAAGGTCATAATTTCATGCGCCTTCCGGAATGACCGCGATCGCATCTATCTCGACAACCCACTCCGGCCGGGCCAGAGCCGAGACGACGATGCCGGTCGAGACGGGGTACACGCCCTTCAGCCACTTCCCAACCGTCCGGTAGACCGCCTCGCGATAACGCGGATCAATGATGTAGATCGTGATCTTGCAGATATGCTCCAGCTTCGAGCCGGCTTCCTCAAGCAGCATCTTGATGTTTGCCATCGCCTTTTCCGCCTGACCAGCGGCATCGCCAATCGCGACGCTCTCGCGGCTATCAAGGTCCTGGCCGATTTGGCCACGCACAAAGACCATCGATCCTTTGGCAACGACGGTCTGGCACAGATCATTGTCGAGATTCTGCTCGGGGTAGGTATCCTTCGTGTTGAACTTGCGAATGCGCGCGTGGGTCATGGGGCGGGTTTCCTGGCACCGGTTGTAGCCACTGGGGATCAGCCGGCGCTGCGGAGCGCCGAACTGGGTCAGAACGTAGACACAGACGAAGCTTGTAGTCGAATACGTCGTGCCAGGCAGCTTGCAGATCGTCCCGCAGACAAAGCTACGCCTTGAATGATGAGTGCTCATCCGTAACCAATACTCATGCCGACTTTAGCACGTCGCGTGGGCGCGACGCCCATGGGCAGGAAATCGAGGGTCATGGCGTTGGATATCCCGGCACGCGACCAGCCAGACTCGTCCGACATCGGCTGCAGGTAAACCACCAGCGAAAACATGGTCCTGATGCCGATGCACGTCATTAGCCCGCCCGCCTCGATGATCTCCCCAACGATGGGAGAGCTTCATGTCAGCCCGCCCCCATCCCCTATTGGCACTAGGCGAATTCTGTTCGTTAGCGGCATTAGTCTCCGCTGCACACTTGGCATCACGGAATTTTCCTGTCTTGCCGGAAACGTTGATATCAATGTTAATTGCGCATGTCAAAACCGGCTGATGTTTCGTTCGCGAAGACGCGGCACATCCGTGACCACTGCCTGTGTCTGCACCTCCAACGCGCCGCCCGCGTGGTGGCCCGGCGGTTCGACGGCGCGCTGAGCGCGATCGACCTGACCCAGGGACAATTTTCGCTCAGGCGGGTAAGTGCGGGCTGGGGTTCAGAAAACAACCAGGTACCCCCAGCCAACCATGCATCGCCGTCATCGTTACACCCAAAGCGTGTTCGCGGTGTCGTCTGCCAACAATGATCGTCGCGTCAAGGGTCGAAGTGAGGCTCTCGGGAAAGACACGTGTATCGTCGATGAGGATCTGCGTCTGCTGCGCGACCGCCATATCGGTGGCACCGACAAAGCTCACCAGCACCGCGATTGGCAGGACCTCATGGCTGATATGGTCAAGTAGCCTAAGGTGACTTTTCATGGATGCTTCTCCCCGAAGCTGGCGGCACATGCGGCCGCTCGTTAATGATTTCTCCGGTCCGAACTTCTGCTCCAGTGCCACAGCGCGTGTAGCCGCGGCAACGGAACGTAAGACCGCGAACACCGAGACTTATTTGAACGCAATGACGCCCAGTACAACGAGAAAATGACGCCTGGTATCATCAGACGTCCGCTGAAAGTTCGCCGGCAAAATTCATGTTTCCACAATGCTTGCCATCAACAGGTGCCGATCGAAACAGCAAGCTTCCGGGGGAGATCCCTGCCGCTCCCACTTGACGCCGGATGGTCCGCGAATAAGGTTATCAATTCGCGTAAGGTTACATACCCGGCTTGAGCGTATGGCCATCCAGGGAATAAAGGGGAAGGGAAGCAATTGATGTCAGCTGCCGATATATCAAAGTTCAAGTGGTGTAAAGCAACCATCATCGGGCTTGCACTGCTGTTCCTCGCCGCTGTACCCGTCCGATCGCAGCCGGCGGCAGCAGCCGACCCGACAAAAAGCTTGCGCCCGGTTACCGATGAGATGCTCCTCCACCCGGATCCCGCCGATTGGCTGATGTGGCGTCGCACCTATGACGGTTTCGGCTTCAGCCCGCTCAATCAGATCACCAGGGACAACGTCAAGGATCTGCGGGTCGCGTGGACGTGGTCGCTGACGAACGGTGCCACCGAGAGCACGCCGATCGTGCACGATGGCATCCTCTACATCTGGAATTATGCCGATAAGGTACAGGCGCTGAACGCCGTCACCGGCGACCTGATCTGGGAGTATCGCCGCGATTTACCGCAGACGATCATTGATCAAGGCCTGAACAACATGGCCAAACGCAACATGGCCATCTACCAGGACAAGTTGATTGTCAGCACCTCGGACGCACATTTGGTCGCACTGAACGCGAAGACCGGCGAGGTCGCATGGGACCATCAGACAGCGGATTGGCGGCAGGGCTGGCGCTACACCGCGGGCCCATTCATTGTAGACGGGATGGTGCTGCAAGGCATGACCGGTTGTGGCAATGCCGAACCCGGCGGATGCTTTATCAGTGCGCATGACGTCCAGACCGGTGCCGAGAAATGGCGCGTCTGGACCATCGCTCATCCTGGCGACCCGAATTCTGACAGCTGGAACGGCGTCCCTCTGGAGAGCCGGTTCGGCGCCTCCGCCTGGGTTGCGGGCTCATTTGATCCCCAGCAGGACCTCGTGTTTTACGGCGTGGGTCAGCCGTACCCATGGATAGCCGAGATGCGTGGTACACTACCGGCGAAAGCCGCACCTGGCATCACCAACACCGCGCTGTACTCGGATTCTACGCTGGCGATCGATCCGGCGACCGGAAAGGTGAAATGGTACCACCAGTATCTCCAGAACGACACTTGGGATCTGGATTATGTGTATGAGCGGATGCTGATCGACCTGCCGTTCAACGGCAAGACACGCCAAATGGTCATCACCACCGGTAAGCTCGGCATTATCGAAGCACTCGACCGAACCACGGGTGAGTGGCTGTGGGCGAAGCAGACGGTTCCGCAGAACGTGGTCGCGGCCATCGACGCGGAGACGGGCGCGAAGACGATCAATCCGGCGGCCATACCGCATATTGGCAAGACGACGGTGAACTGCCCCGCGGATCCGGGCGGCCGCGGCTGGCCCGCAACCGCCTACAATCCCAACACGCAGACCTTGTTCCTGCCTCTGAACGAATTCTGCTCCAATACCACACCGACCCCGCTCGATCCTGGCCAGGCCTACACCGGCGGCGGACGAGCCATTTTTGCTCGCACATTGGTTCCGGGCAGCGACGGAAATGTCGGGCGTGTCGATGCGATCAAGCTGACGGATCGCTCGACCACGTGGTCCTATCGCCAGCGTGCGCCGTCGACCGGGGCGGTACTACCAACGGCCGGCGGCGTCGTGTTCGCCGGAGCGTGGGACCGCATCTTCCGGGCCTGGGACGACGCCACGGGTAAGGTGCTGTGGCAGGTCCGCACGAACAACGCCATCAACGGCTTCCCTGTCAGCTACAGCGTGAACGGCAAGCAATACGTGGCGGTGTCTGTGGGCAATGGTTCGAGCCACGCCAAGTCGCTCGCGACCCTGACACCTGAGATCACCGTACCGGATGGTGGATCGGTGTTGTGGGTCTTCGCTTTGCCCGACACTCAGTAAGGCGGCTCACGGATGCGGGACGAAGCCCTGCGCTGCCACCCCGCGGTTTCCCATCATGCATCCGGAACCGGTCTAACCTGGTTCCGGATGCGCCTGCTTATGCCATGCGTTGTCGTGTTGCTGTGCTGCAGGCCGGTGCGGTCACCTGCCGCCACCCCATTCGTCGTGGACGAGTGGCGATTTGGCACGCACGAAACCAACGCGACATTGACCTACTGCATCGACGCGCGTGACCCGGACTGGCCGATCGCGCGCAAGATCGCCGCGGCCGTCGCCGAGGCATTGCTGCTGCAGGCAAAGGAATATCTGATCGGCAACGATCCGCGGACCGAAGACATGTCGGGCGAAGACCTGGACGACACCTACCGCATGCTGATCCAGCACTGTGACGTGTTCTTCGGCTTCAAGCTCGTGCCGGACGCCTATCCTTCGTGGCTGACGATCACCCGGCCTTACTATCGTAGCACCTATGTCTACGTGGCCGCGGATCCGACTTGGAAGTCACTGGCGGACATGCCGACCACACGGCCGATCGGCGCGACCGTCGGCACCAGCGCAGACATGCGGCTGTCGCAATACCTTCTGGCGATTCCCGCCGGCAAACGCTGGGACAAATACCCGATGTCGTCGGACGAGGCCGCACTGCGGGCGGTGGTTGGGGGGACGACCGGTGCGGGCCTGGTTTGGGCGCCAGCGCTCTGGGCGCTACGAAAAACCGATGCCGGCATCGCGAAATTGCCACAGATGGCGCCCAGTCCGTTGCCGGTGTCGACCGCCGATGTCGGCGCCATTCTGCTGAGCAAGCAATCGTTCCTGCGGAGCAGCATCGATCAGGCGATTGCCTCATTGATCGCTGACGGGACGATCGCCGCGATCCTGACGGACGAAGATTTCCCAGGTGCTGCCGAATAATGACGGCCCCATGATGACTTGTTACGTCCACGCCGAACCGCGATGACATCAACCCTTGCAATCCGGGTTGATGGCGTCAGCAAGCGCTACGGCCGTACGCAAGCGTTGACTGACATCAGCTTCGATGTGCGGCAGCACGAATTATTTGCGCTGCTCGGTCCCAACGGCGCTGGCAAGACAACCCTGCTGCACATCCTCTGCACCATCCTGCAGCCCGACAGCGGCAACGTGTATATCGGCGGGCTGGACGTCATTGCGCACCCCGCGCGGGGACGCCGTGGTGTCGGCGTGATCTTTCAGGAACCGAGCCTCGACGACCGTCTGACGGTGTACGAAAATCTGAATTTCCATGGCCTGGTCTACGGTGTGCCGGCCAAGTTGCGTCGGCAGCGGATAGAGGAGTTGCTCGCACTTGTGGAATTGACCGAGTGGCGGGAAAAGCTGGTGCGCACGTTATCCTCGGGCATGAAGCGCCGGGTTGAGATCGCGCGCGCGCTGATCCACGATTCCCGCATCCTGTTTCTCGATGAACCGACCGTCGGCCTGGATGCGCAGTCGCGTGAGCGGATCTGGCAGTACATTGATCGCCTGCGCAGCCAGCGCGAACTCACCATTGTGGTCACCACCCATTACATTGACGAAGTCGAGGGTTGTGACCGGCTGTGCATCATCGACAGCGGCAAGATTCTTGCGATGGACACGCCCTCCGCGCTGAAGGCGGCACATGGTCAGCAGCTTCTGCGGGTCGTGCCGCGCGA
>JAQGHW010000849.1 GCA_028291505.1 Rhodopila sp.
CCGCTCGCCGTCCCGGCTTTTGGCGAAACCGTTCGGTCGCCGGGGTGGTCGGATCAAGTTACCGCAATTCGTCCCCGGTGCTGGTCGCCGGGCCGCTCTAGTACCCGATCGCAGAGAAGCGTGAGCCGCGACGCGACCACGATTCGCCGCGTGAATCGGCGACTTCAAACCAAAACCGACGTATCGCGCTTCTATGATGCGCGATACTAGTCGGCGCCCGACATCCAGTTGTTCTGATAGAAGTTATGTGCCGGTGCGTGATACCCGGCGGAGGGGTGACCCTCCGACTGGGCGTTCGCCGCGCCGATGCCCAGGGTGACGACGGCGAAGGCAGCAAGGAACATGTTCTTCATCGGAAGCCTCCATCGCTGGTCGGACAGGATGATCGTCTCGACATCCGGGAACATGGGCCTATTCCGATCGGACGATAATCCGGATTTTCCGTATCGGATTTATGCGGTCCGCGGTGGAATGTTGGTTGAATGGTCCGCGGACCGCACGGGTGAAGCGACTACGTCGACGCTCGGATGCGCGTAACAAAACTGTCCACCTCACCCGTCAGCCTCTCCGCCTGTTGCGCCAGGTCATTCGCCGCACCGAACACCTGGTTGGCGGCCGTCTTGGTATTTTTGGTCGCCTCGTCCACCCTGCCGATATTTGCCGAGACATGCAGCGCATTCGCGGCCGCCTGCTGAACGTTCGCCACGATCTGTTCCGTCGCGACCCCTTGCTGCTCAACCGCCGAGGCGATGGAGGCCGCGATCCCGTTCACCGCCCCGATGGCCGTTGTAATCGCGGTGATCGCCGCGACCGCCGCCTGCGCCGCCGTCTGGATCTGACCGACCTGGGCGCCGATCTTCTCCGTTGCTTTCGCGGTCTCCCGAGCCAGGCTCTTGACCTCGGCCGCCACGACGGCGAAGCCTTTGCCAGCCTCACCGGCCCTCGCCGCCTCTATCGTCGCGTTCAGCGCCAACAGATTGGTCTGCCCGGCAATCCCGGTAATCAATTCCACCACCAGCCCAATCGATTGCGCACCGTCCGCAAGCGTCCGCACGATGGCGTCCGTTCGCCGAGCCTCATCCACCGCCGTTCGGGTCATCTCCGCTGACCGCGCCACCTGTTCGTTGATCCCCAGGATCGATGCCCCCAATTGCTGAGAGGCGTCGGCGATTGCCTGCACGCTGACCGAAGACTGTTCCGAGGCCATCGACACAGCGCCGGCCTGCCGGCTGGCTTCATCCGTTGTCGAGACCATGGTATGAGCCGTCTCCAGCACTTCTCCCGCCGCGCCGGCCACGGCCTTGACGATCCCCTTCACCCCGGACTCGAACCCGCCGGCCAGGGCAAGCAACGCACCCCGCTGCCGCTCTGTCATGCGATGGCGCTCCGCTGCCGCTGCTGCCTCCATCTCGATCGCGGCGCGCCCATTGTCCCGCAGCACCGCCAGAGCCCGGGCCATGCCGGAGATCTCATCGCTGCCTCCCTCGGGAATGGCGGCGTCAAGATCGCCCCCCGCAATTGTCCGCATGCTCGCCGACAACAACCTTACGCGCCGTACGACGTTGTGGCCGACATACAGGAACGCGATCGCCAGAGCGACAACCAGACTCACGCTCGCGATCACCACCAGGGCGATACGCTGGCTGGCAATGGTCTTGTCGGTGGCCGCGGCGGCCTGCCTGGCTCCGGCTTCGCCTTCCGACACCACCACCGCCACCGCCTGGCTCAACGCGGCGTTCAGCTTGCGGTTGGTGGCCAGCGCCGTCTGGCTCGCGGCGGTGATCACCAACTCCTGCTTCCGCACATCGAAGATCGTGACTTTGTCGGTGCCCGCCCGTAGCAGGTCATGCTCCAGCTCACGCACGCTGGATTGCGCCTCATTGCCGTCTAGCGCCGCCAACGACTTGGTCAATCGGCCGGCGGCAGCGGCGAAACGGTCTCGCAACGGTGTCAGCAAGGCTTCGTCCAGGACGGTTTCGGCCTCAAGCAGCAGTCCGAACGCCAAATGGCTGTCCGCCCGCAAATCGGACATCGCCAGCAACCCGGCAAGCTGGGTATCTGCGAGGGTCGCGAGACGCGCCTGGATCGCCTTGGGATCACCCTCGTCCGCCGCCGACTGCAGCCCCGTGGTTAGCTCGAAGCCGGTATCATCGAACGACGAGCCGAGCTTCTTCGACAACGCCTCATGCGCGGCCCGCACCTGGACGTCAACGGCTCGGCGGTCTCCACGCAGCCCCGCACTGCGCGCGACCATGCCCGACAATTGCTGAAGATTGGCCGCGATGTCACGGGCCAGCCCCCGCAACATCGCGGCCTGGCTCGCGTCGCCTATTCGGGCGGTCAGGGCCTCGATCATCTGATCCACTTCCCGCTGATCCGCGGTCAGTTCCTTGATCGCGGCGTCCTGGTCCGCCGGGCTCCGCGCGACAAGCAGCGCTGGCGCCGCAGCCGACAGATCAGCACTGCTTTTGGCCAGCCGCGCCGAAAGGCTCATGGCCGGCAGGTTGATGTCGGCGATGCCGCGCAGGGACTGCTCGATCACGTTGTACGACCGGAGAGCGGCGGTAACGGCCAGTACCGTCATCCCGGCGACAACGACGAACGCCAGCAGCAATCGCGCCCCGATACCGAAACGGCCCATTCTCTGGCCAGGCGCGGCGGAAGGCTGGCCCTGAACCGGCAGGAGTTGGCGTGTCGTCACGATTTCGGTCCCGGCCCTCAGCCGGAGATTTTCGGCAACGTGTCAACCGGCTTCAACGAGCCATCCGGTTGGATCACCGTCAGGAACACCTGGCTGGAGCCGCGATTGTTGCCCGCCCCATAGGTTAGTGCCACGCCGTCGAGGTTGAACTGCCCGGTCGTCGTCACCGCCTCGATAAGCGCCTGACGGGTGATGTCGCCGGGGATCTTGTCCAATGCAGCGGCGATGAAGCGTCCCACCATATAACCTTCCAGCGAGACAAATCCCGGCCGCGCGTCCGGCTGAGTGGCCTTGAGCGCCGCCTGATACCTGGCGACAAGGCCGATCGACGTATCCTCGGGGAACGGCACAACCTCGGTTACGATCACGCCTGCTCCCACCGGCCCGACCTCTTTCGCCAGGGCGTCCGCACCGACGAAGGAGATGCTGACGAACGTCGGCGCGAACTTCACCTGACGGGCCAGTTTGATGAACTCGGCCGTGGGTTTGTATGCGCCAATCATGATCACGGCGTCGGGCGTGGCCTTGCGGATTGCCAGCAGCGCGCCCTTCACGGCAGTGGTATTGCGCTCATACAGGCCCTCGGCCGCCAGCGTCATGCCGCGTTTGTCGAGCGCGCGCTTGACCCCGGCGAGGCCAGCCTGGCCGTACGCGTCATCCTGGTAGAAAATGGCGACGTGGGCGGCGCCGAGGTCCTTGGTAAGATGTTCGACCATGATCTCGGTCTCCTGAAAGTAGGAGGCTCGGACATTGATCACGCCGGATTTCGAGGCATCCCGAAGGAATTCGGCACCGGTCAGGGCGCCGACGAACGGAATACCGGCCTCGGTGGCGATCGGCTGGACCGCGGCCGAGGTCGGCGTGCCGACCGATCCGATCAGGGCCAGCACCTTGCCGCTGTCGATCAATTCCCGGGCGGCGGCAACCGATTTCGTCGGTTCATAGCCGTCATCCACCGAGATGAGTTCCAGCTTGTGCCCTTTGACGCCACCCGCCTGGTTGGCGGCGGCAAAGGCGGCCTGAAGACCGTCCCGCATCCCTTGACCAAGGGCCGCCGCCGGGCCGTCCAGCGCGGCGACCTGCCCGAACACGATCTTGTCAGGCGTAACGCCGTTCTCGGCGCGTGTCTGCGACGCGGTGAATGCCACAAGAGCAAGGCCCAGAAAGGTCCCAACCAAAGAACGGTATCGCACCCAAACCTCCCGAACGTAACTGAACGCGTCACGCGCTCACCATGCAGTTCTCGCTGCTGCGTATCGCAGAAGAGGATTAATCGCAGGTTAACGCAGGCCCGGTGAGTGTCTGTTTGCAGACGTCAGGTCTGGGTTCCTCGACGATGCGGCGCTTTTGGGAGGAAGGATAACCAGATATTCTGGCCCTACCGATTGCCAGCCACTGCCGACATCACGCTGCCCGGCGTGCGTGTCGTCGCGCCTGCTCCAAATCGTGCGCCATCTGCAAATTGAGCCAGAACTCGGCCGAGGTTCCGAACCGGTCGCCGAGCAGGATAGCCGTCTCAGCCGAGATTGCGCGGCCGCCCGCCACGATCTCGGTGATGCGGTTGGACGGCACGCCAAGTTCGCGGGCCAGGGCGCGCCCGGACAGCCCTAGGGGCACCATGAACTCCTCGCGCAGCACCTCTCCCGGCGTCACTGGCCCGATACGCTCGGCGCCTTGGGCTGCTCGGCAGCAGACTCGCAACACGGAGGAGTTCGAGGGCCACGAAGGGCCCGCCACAGGCCATTTCGGGACCATCACATGGGAATTCCGAGACTGCCGACGAATCGATTGTTTCATGCAGTCCCGTAGACAACTATTTAGGTCAACCACGGTGCACGAGCGCTTTTTCACTCTCCGTGGCGCTTCGTGGCCCTCGTTCGTCCTCCGCGCTAAAAGTGAAGGAAGAAGAAGCCGAACGCGATCTTTGACATCAACCCACCTCCCGGTGCCCGCGCCAGCGCCGCAAGGGCGGTTTGCCACCGCCGATCAGCCTACTCGGGCCCGGAACCGTTGGGATGTATACCTGTCAAATGAGATTGCCCTGGTCCCGAACTCTCTCCATGCCGAAACGCGCCGCGACAGCCGGTCGTCACCTGCTGATCAAGCATCCATCTTCAGCGCCGCCAGGAACGCGGACTGCGGAATCTCGACCTTGCCGAACTGCCGCATCCGTTTCTTGCCTTCTTTCTGCTTCTCCAGCAGCTTCCGCTTGCGGGAAATATCGCCGCCGTAGCACTTCGCGGTCACATCCTTGGACAGCGCGCTGATCGTCTCGCGCGCCACCACTCGGCTGCCGATCGCCGCCTGGATGGCGATCTTGAACAACTGCTTCGGGATCAGGTCCTTCAACCGGGCACAAATCTGCCGCCCGCGGTTTTCGGCAGCCGCGCGATGCGCGATGAACGACAGCGCGTCCACCAAATCACCGTTCACCAGGATGGAAATCCGCACCAGGTCGGCCTCGGCGTACCCGTCCATCGCATAGTCGAAGCTCGCATACCCCCGAGACACCGATTTCAGCCGGTCGTAGAAATCGAACACCACCTCATTCAACGGAATCCGATACACCGCCATCGCGCGGTTCCCGACATAGGTCAGGTCCACCTGCTGGCCCCGCCGCTCCGTGCACAGCCCCAGCACGCTGCCGAGATACTCGTCCGGCACCATGATCGTGGCCTTGATCCAAGGCTC
The DNA here is from genome assembly GCA_028291505.1 of Rhodopila sp. Taxonomy (GTDB): domain Bacteria; phylum Pseudomonadota; class Alphaproteobacteria; order Acetobacterales; family Acetobacteraceae; genus Rhodopila. The sequence continues at coordinate 5,393 of JAQGHW010000849.1, forward strand.
CTCGATATGATCGATCACCGAACCGTCCGGCATATCCACCGGATTGTGCAGCTCCTGCATCGTCCCGTTGGTCTTGTAGATGTGGTAGACGACCGACGGAGCCGTCGCGATCAGCTCCAGGTCGAATTCACGGGTCAGCCGCTCCTGGATGATCTCCAGGTGCAGCAGCCCAAGAAACCCGCAGCGAAACCCAAACCCCAGCGCCGCCGAGGTCTCCGGGTCGTAATGGAAGCTGGCGTCGTTCAGCCGCAGCTTGCCCAGGCTGTCGCGCAGCTTCTCGAAGTCGTCGGCATCGATCGGATACAGGCCGCACCAGACCACTGGGATCGACGGCTTGAATCCGGGCAGCGCCTCACTCGTCGGCACACGATCATCTGTAATGGTATCGCCGACGTTGCAGTCCGCAACAGTCTTGATGGCGGCCGTAATAAACCCGATCTCGCCCGGCCCCAGATCGTCCATCGGGATCATCTTCGGCGTGAACACACCAACCTGTTCGACCGAGTGCACCGCGCCCGACGACATCATGCGGATCCGTTGGCCGCGCTTCATCCGCCCGTCCTTGATCCGCACCAGGATCACGACACCCAGATATTGGTCGTACCAGCTATCCACCAGCAGCGCCTTCAGCGGCGCATTGCCATCGCCCTTCGGCGCCGGCAGGCGTTTCACCAATGCCTCCAGCACGCCCTCGATGTTCAGCCCCGTCTTGGCGCTGATCTCCACCGCATCCGACGTATCCAGGCCGATCACGTCCTCGATCTGCTGTTTGACCCGTTCGGTTTCGGCAGCGGGCAGGTCGATCTTGTTGAGGATCGGCACAATCTCATGCCCGGCGTCGATCGCCTGATAGACGTTCGCCAGCGTCTGCGCCTCCACCCCTTGCGACGCATCCACCACGAGCAGGCTGCCCTCACACGCGGCCAGGCTGCGGCTGACCTCATACGCGAAGTCGACGTGGCCCGGCGTGTCCATCAGGTTCAGCTCATAGGTCAGCCCGTCCTTCGCCGTGTAGCTCAGGCGGACGGTCTGCGCCTTGATGGTGATGCCGCGTTCCTTCTCCAGCTCCATGCTGTCCAGCACCTGGGCTGTCATCTCACGCGCGGTCAGGCCGCCGGTGACCTGGATCAGCCGGTCGGCCAGCGTCGACTTTCCGTGGTCGATATGCGCGATGATGGCGAAGTTGCGGATGCGCTCGATCGGGGTGTCGGTCATTCGGGGGTGTCGGTCATGTGGGAGTGGCGCTCATTGGCCTGGGCTGTGGGCCGAACGACGAAGCGCCGGCCGGGTGTGGCGCACAGATAGAGTGTCCGCCAGCCCGTGTCACCCATTCCCATTGGCAGTCCCATCTGCATTCCCCAAGGCTCGCGGCCGGGGCAGCCGCGCGAGCAGGCCCTGCGCGCGGCCACGCAACCGGCCGATCCGGCCCACGCCTGCCAGCCGCCGGTCCAGGAAAGCCAGCGTCGCCGCGTCATCCTCGGAGGTATCGCGCAGCCAGAACAGCACCGTGGCGCTGTAGACCGCGGCCAGGATCGCCCGCTTGGTATACCAACTGAAGTCCGCCGAACGGTCGCCCGCGGCGTGCCAGATCGCGTCTACCGTCCGCGCGGTGCAGCTCGCCGCAGCCCGAGCATTCTGCGGCAGCGCCAGCACCGCCAGCGCTCGGCGAATCGCCTCCTTGTGCGGCCGGTTCTGCTCCAGCCGCAGCGCGATCACCGCCCGCACCCGCGCCGAGGGCTTCGTCGCAGGCAGCTCAGCCGCCGCTTCCTCCATCTGCCGGTCGGCGAGATCACAGAACGTCTCGATCATATCGACCGTCCCGAGCGGGAACAGCAGGTTCGCCTCATCCGCCGGCATGCCGGCATCACGCACGCCGGCTCGCAGCGCCCGCTTGGTCCAGCCGTCGAACGGCACATTCGGCAGCATGCCCAGTATCGCTGCATCGCGTTCCGGCATCCGTTCGGGCGGCGCGATCATCCTTTTGCTCCCGCCCGGTCGAGTTCGTCGATGAAGCCGAAATGGCGGAAATCGGTCATACGCATGGTGTAGAGGATCCCATCCAGATGGTCATACTCATGCTGAACAACACGAGCATGGAAGCCGGTCGCCTCCCGCTCGGTCACATTGCCGTCGCAGTCCACGCCATGGTAACGGATGCGTGTGGCCCGAGGCACCGCCGCACGCAGGTCCGGGATCGACAGGCAGCCCTCCCAGCCCATCGCGCGTTCCTCGCCGATCAATTCCACGGTAGGGTTGATCAGCACCGCGGTTGGCTGCGCGATATCGTCCGGATCGTCGGTCTCCCGCCCGCCCGGGACACGGAAAACGAACAGCCGCAGCGGCTGATAGACCTGTGGGGCGGCCAGGCCGACGCCCGGAGCGTCCACCATGGTCTCTATCATGTCGTCGACCAGGCGGCGGATCTCCGGGGCGCCGGGATCGGCCACCGGGGCGCATTTTTGGAGCAGAACCGGGTGGCCCATCCGGGCGATTTTCAGAATGGCCATATCGGCGACGGGTCCCTGCTGGCGGAAAATGGACTTGTAAGTATCCAGGACCATGTTATAGCGCCAGCCCCCGTGCCGGAATTCCCGGCGACGGACGAATTCGCGCACCCGATGGTGGGGGCGCCGTGGATAGGAGCAGGCGGCCAAGTGCAAGTCCTCGTGCGTGACAACAACGTCGACCAGGCGCTCAAGGCGCTCAAGAAGAAGATGCAGCGGGAGGGTATTTTCCGTGAAATGAAGCTGCGACGCCATTACGAGAAGCCGTCCGAAAGGCGGGCTCGTGAGGCCGCGGAAGCCGTACGCCGCGCCAGGAAGCTGGAGCGTAAGCGGCTGGAGCGCGAAGGCTTCTAACCAGCCCGTTCGGTCGACACCAGGGAAAGCGCGGCTTGGGGAGCACCCCGCGCCGCGCCGTAAGCATGTACCGTGGCGAACGTGCCTGCCACTTTCTCCTCCCCGTCATCGCCCGGCGAGCCCCGGCCACCTATCGCCGCACGTGCTGGATAAGTCCCCGGTCACGCCGAACCATGACCGCGGAGGACCAATGTCCCGGACCAAAATCCGCCGCTCGTCCATTGATCTGGCGGCCGCCAGGTCGCCAAGCGTTTGATGGTCCAAATCCATCGCCCGACCCCGGTAGGTCCCTGATCTTCCTGGCGGTTCCTGTCCGAACGCGCTGCGAAGCGTGCGCACCCCAACGCATTGCCCCGCCACTCGCCATCATGCGGCAGCGCGCTATTTCCGCCCGCGGCCCAACCAGACGACCTCCACATCCGATAGCGGCCGAGCCCGGCAAGCCAGGATCTTCCCTTCGGCGACCTGAGCAACGGACAGGGCATTGTCGCTATACGGCAGCATCGAAACCTCCCCCGCCCGCAATTCGGAGATGCACGCCGCGCAGTTTCCCGTCGCACACTGGTACGGATAATCCACCCCGGCCCCGACCGCCGCATGCAGGATACGCTGATCGGCCGCACAATCGATCGTCGTCCCGGTATTCGCGACCAGCACCCGGAACCCCATCACGCTGCCTCCCCCCGGCGGCTGACCGCTTCCCGCACGGACGAAAATTCCGGATGAAACCACACCACCGACGGAAACCGAGCCAGAGCGTATCCGTACAGCGCCAACCCGATCGCTGGTTCGGCGCCAATCACCTTGGTGGCATGAATTGCGTGATCCGCCATCGCCATCCCCTGACCCGGCGCCACCGTCACCTCACCGATTTCCTCGACCGTCGCGTATCCCTCACGGCCGCCGTCATCGGTCCGCCGGTAAAACTTATGCACCTCCCGCCCGGAGATCGCGGCATTCACGCACCAGATCCCATGGTCGTGCGGCGCGGCTTCCTTCCCGGGCAGCGCGATCGTCAGGTAAAGCCCCATCCCGTCGCCATCCTCCAGTGCCAGAATGTGATTGCGTCCCTGCGCATTCGGCATCGCGAAGTCGCCGCGCGGGAACAGCGCCTCCCCCCGATCGGCCAGCCCGACCAGCAGCCTTTTGATCTTTTCCAGCGCCGCCTCACCAACGCCGTCCGCGCCCACGCCGTCCGCATCAACAACCGCCCGCGCCTGCCGCAGCAATGCCGCACACGACTCTGCCCGCTGCTCGCTCATGCCCAACCCCCCGCCGAAAATCCCATCATTGCGCGTTCCCACCACCCGGCGCTACTCCAACAGCATGAGCAAACGGTCGCAACAGATCGACGCCTTCTTCCGCCAGGCCCAGCAGCTCCACATGGCCGGCCGGATGGAGGAAGCCGAACGGATCTACCGCCAGGTGATCGCCGCGATGCCGAGGCACGCCGACGCACTGCACGCCCTGGGTGCGCTCGCCCTGCAATCCGGCCGCCCTGCCGTCGCAGACACGCTGCTCAGCCAGGCGATCGCCCTGAAGCCGGCCGCCGAATTCCAGCTCACCCGCGCCCACGTCCTCCTCGCCCTGAACCGTCCGCGGGATGCCGTCCAGACCGCCCACCTCATACTCCGCGCCCGCCCCCAAAGCGCCGAGGCCCACCAGTTGCTCGGCCACGCGCTCAGCGACAGCGGCCAGCCGGAACCAGCCATCGAGGCCTACCGGACCGCCCTGCGCCTGAAGCCGGAGTTGCCCGACATTCGCAACAACCTCGGCATGGCGCTCCGCCAGGCGAACCGGCAGGCGGAGGCTGAACAGGAACTGCGCCAGGCCCCGCCGGAACCCGAAGCCCTGGTCAACCTGTCGAGCGTCCGGAAGGAGCGCGGCGCCTTCGCCGATGCCGAGGCAACCCTGCGCCAGGCGCTGTCCATCGCCCCCGAAAACCCGGTGCTGCGCTACAACTGGTCGCTGCTGATGCTGCTACTGGGCCGCACATCCGAAGCCTGGGATGGCTGGGAGCAACGCTTCCGCGCCGGCGCCATCCCCGCCCGCCCGTTCGCCCAACCCCAATGGCAAGGCGAGCCTCTGGGTAACCGCACCCTGCTGATCCACACCGAACAAGGCCTTGGCGACGTCATCCAGTTCGCCCGCTACCTGCCGGCCATCCGCGAATCCGGTATCGGAGGCAACATTATCTTTGAGGCACCACCGCGCCTGATCCGCCTGCTGTCCAGCAACCCGGCCCTGCCGCCGATGATCCCGGCCGAGGCGACACCGAACACGCCCATCGACACGGTCATCCCGCTGCTCAGCCTGCCAGCCCGCACCAGACTGCCCGCCGTCCAACCGCCCTACCTGTACGGCGAA
>JAQGHW010000857.1 GCA_028291505.1 Rhodopila sp.
AAGATCATGCTGGACGTCAAGCAGTCGGGTCAGTTCCGCTCATTCTGGACGTCGTTCGACCAGACGGTGAACCTGATGGCCTCGGGCGAGGTGGTGATCCAGTCGATGTGGTCGCCGGCCGTGGCCGCGGTTCGGTCACGCGGCATCGCCTGCACTTTCCAGCCGCTGAAGGAAGGTTACCGCGGTTGGGGCTATACGCTGGGCGTGATGCAGCATGTGGATGGCCTGAAGCTGGACTGCTTCCACGAATACATGAACTGGTACACCAGCGGCTTCGAGGGGTCGTTCATCGCTCGGGAGGGTTATTATTCCGCGCAGCCTGACAACGCCCGGAAATTTCTTACCCCGGACGAGGCGGCTTACTGGTTTGACGGCAAGCCTGCCGCGACGGACATCCTGAGCCCATTCGGGAAGGTCATGGAAAAGGCCGGGAACGTGCGCGACGGCGGGTCTTTGTGGCAGCGGTTGGGTAACATCGCGGTGTGGAACTCGGTGATGGACGAGGACCGGTACCTGACGCGGCGGTGGAACGAATTCATTACGTCTTGAAGTGGAGTTTACGATATGCAGCTTGGTGTTTTCATCCCGATCGGCAACAATGGCTGGCTGATCTCCACCACGTCGCCGCAGTATAAGCCGAGTTATGACCTGAACAAGGCGATTGTCGACAAGGCGGAACAGTTTGGTTTCGACTTCGCGTTGTCGATGATCAAGTTGCACGGGTTCGGCGGGCCTTCGGGGTTCTGGGATTACAACCTGGAATCGTTTACGCTGATGGCTGGGCTGGCGGCGACGACCACTCGGATAAAACTGTTCGCGACTTGCGCGGTTTTGACCATGCCGCCGCCGATTGCGGCGCGGATGGCGGTGACGATCGATTCGATTTCGCATGGGCGGTTTGGGGTGAATATCATCTCGGGCTGGCAGCGGCGCGAATATACCCAGATGGGGATCTGGCCGGGGGCTGAGCACTACAAGCGTCGATACGAGTATTGCGCCGAGTATGTTACGGTGATGAACGAGCTCTGGGCGAACGGGCGTTCGGACTTCAAGGGCGACTTCTTCCAGATGGACGATTGCCGCTGCCTGCCGATGCCGACAGCGAAGATTCCCATCATCTGTGCGGCGCAGAGCGATGCCGGCACGAAGTTCGCGGCGCAGTATGCGGATTATAATTTCTGCGCGGCGTTCGGGTATAACGCGCCGACGGCGGTGGCGCCGAGTGTTGCCAGGCTGGTCGAGGCGACCAAGGTGACTGGCCGTGATTGTGGTGCGCTGATCCTGATCATGATCATTGCGGATGAAACCGACGAGGCTGCTGGCGCGAAGTGGGAGCATTACAAGGCTGGCACCGATCTGGAGGCGCTCGCCTATCGCGATGAGCAGGCTCAGGACGATCCGAGCACGGATATTTATGCGCAGCCTAATCGGCGAAGGATCATGGGGACGGACAAGCTGCCGACCAATCAGGGCGTACTGGTGGGATCGTATGCCAATGTCGCGCGGATGCTGGACGAATTGGCCGAGGTTCCGGGCGTGCGGGGCGTGATGATGACGTTCGACGATTTCATCATCGGCATGGAGCAGTTTGGCACGCGGATCATGCCACTGATGCGGTCTCGCAACGAGATCAAAATAGCCGCATGAACGGCGGTGAGGGCCTGACGTCGATCCTGCCGTTCGGGGTGCGCGCGCGGACGGTCGTGGGGACGGCAAGGCGGCGATCGACGCGGTTGCCGCCCTGGCTGGTGTCGTGGTTCCAGGTTGGGCCGCTGGCGTTGATCCTGGTTGTCTTGTTCGCGTTGCCGACGACTTTGTTCCTGATCGTCAGTTTTTATGACTATGACCGGGTGGGGATTTATCCGGCGTTCCTGCTGGACAATTACCGGGAGCTGCTGACGACTCCGGCGACGTGGCGGGTGTATGTCAGCTCGCTGCGGTTCGCGTTCATTGTGTGGGCGATCACGCTGTTCCTGGGCTTCAACATTGCTTACTTTCTGATTTTTCATATCCGGAGCAATGTCGTTCGTACGGTGCTGTTCCTGTTGTGCGCTATTCCGTTCTGGACGTCGGGTATTATCCGCACGATCGCCTGGATTCCGTTCCTTGGCCGCAATGGTGCGTTCAACCAGATGTTGATGGGGCTGGGGGTTACATCAAAGCCGCTGACGTTCCTGCTGTTCTCGGACTTCGCGGTTATTGTTACGTATGTTCATCTGTTTACGCTGCTGATGGTTGGGCCGATCGCCAATTCGTTGGCGAAGATCGATCCGGCGCTGATGGAGGCGGCGGTCGATGCGGGGGCCAGCCGGTGGCGCACGATGGTCGATATCGTGATCCCGCTGTCGAAGACGGGGATCACGCTGGGGTCGATCCTGGTGTTTACCCAGGTGATGGGTGACTACTTCGTGGTCCGGCAAATGAGCGGGGGGCAAAGCGCGTCGATCGTGTCGATGCTGTCCACCGAGATTCAGGCGATGCAGTACCCTCCGGCTTCGGCCAATGCGATGGTGCTGGTGGTGTTTGTCGCTTGTCTGGTGGCGGTGATGATGAAGGTCGTGGATGTGCGCAAGGAATTGGTGAAGTAGCCATGGCAGCGAGCCGGATCAGCGACAAACGCCCCTGGACCTTTTACGCGCTGGCGACGCTGTTCGGCGCGTTCCTGCTATTCCTGTACGGGCCGATGTTCGTCATCTATGTGTTGTCGTTCCAGGGTCCGAATGGCGGGGTGACCTTTCCGATGGTCGGCACGTCTTTGGTGTGGTTCCGGGAGGTCTTTGAGAAGGGACAGATGGCCAACCTGCCGGTGGCGTTCGGGCGTTCGGTTGCGCTGGCGGCGGTGGTCAGCACGTTGACTGTCGTGATTTCGGTTGCGGCGGGGTTGGGTTTTCGGCGGCGCTTTCCCGGGTCGGGGGTGCTGTTTTATCTGGCCGTGGCGAGTTTGGTGATGCCGAGCCTGCTGGTTGGGTTCGGGATTGGGTTGGGGTTTCAGTTCCTGGGCTTGCAGACCAGCCTGTTCACCTCGGCGCTGGGGGCGCAGTTGACCTGGACGTTGCCGTTCGGCCTGTTCGCGATGTTCGCCGTGGTGAACCGGTTCAACCGGTCGTGGGAGGAAGCCGCGACCGATCTTGGCGCGAGTGCCTGGCAGCGGCTGCGGTATATTACGATCCCGATCCTGGCGCCCGGCATTATCGGCGTGGCGATGGGCGCGTTCACGCTGTCCTATGACGAATATGCTCGGACGACGCTGACCATTGGCCCGAAGAATACGTTGCCGCTGGAGATCTATGCGCTGATTTCCTCGGCTACGTCGCCGACGCTGTTTGCGATCGGAACGCTGACGACGGGGGTGTCGTTCCTGGCGATTATCGTGTCGCTGCTGCTGGTGCTACGGGTGCAGCGGCGGCGCGGACGAGCATTGGTAAAGTTTGGTTGATGGATAG
>JAQGHW010000908.1 GCA_028291505.1 Rhodopila sp.
GTGTCCGTCGCCGAACCGCGGGAAACCGCTGGATCCGATGACCCGTCGCGCTGGAGCCAGGTACGGGTCGCGTCGAAATATCCCAATATCACCCGCCGGCATTATGCGAGCCGTGGCATCCACGCCGAAGTGGTCCACCTGAACGGCGCGATGGAATTGGCGCCGGGGCTGGGGCTGTGCCGGATGATCGTGGATCTGGTGCAGACCGGGTCCACCCTGAAGGCCAATGGTCTGGTTGAAACCGAAGTGATCGCGGACGTCACAAGCCGGCTGATCGTCAACCGGACCGCATTGAAGACACAGCCCGAGGCCGTTGGGGCCTGGATCGCCCGCTTCCGCGCAGCCCTGGAACCCGCATGATCCGTCTCTCGGTCCGTGATGCCGGCTTCGAAGCTCGGTTCGTCGAACTGCTGTCCCAGGCACGGGAAACCACCGAGACAGTAGACCGCGCCGTCGCCGACATCATCGCCGGGGTCCGCGCCCGCGGCGACGAAGCGGTCATCGACTACACCACGCGCTTCGACCGCCATATGTTGACACCCGACGGCCTGCACATCTCCGCCGCCGAGATCGATGCCGCCGTCGCCTCCATCCCGGCCGAACTGGCGGCCGCACTGGACCTCGCCGCCACGCGCATCGAGGCATTCCATCGTGCACAGTTGCCGCAAGACCTGCGAATGACCGATGCAGCCGGCGTGACGATGGGCATGCGCTGGACCGCGCTCGATGCAGTCGGGCTGTATGTGCCCGGGGGGAAGGCCGCATACCCATCATCCGTGCTGATGAACGCCATCCCGGCCCGCGCGGCGGGTGTCGGGCGCATCGCGATGTGCGTCCCCACGCCCGACGGACTGCTCAACCCCCTGGTCCTCGCCGCCGCACGACGTGCCGGCGTGACGGAAATCTACCGCATCGGCGGCGCACAGGCTATCGCCGCCCTGGCGTATGGCACGGCCAGCATCGCGCCCGTGGACCGCATAGTCGGTCCCGGCAACGCCTACGTCGCCGAGGCCAAACGCCAGGTCTTTGGCCGAGTCGGTATCGACAACATCGCCGGCCCGTCCGAGGTCGTCGTTCTGGCCGACGCTTACAACGACCCTCGCTGCATCGCTGTCGACCTGTTGGCCCAGGCCGAACACGACGAGGCGGCGCAGTCCATTCTGATTACGGATGACAGCGCATTTGCCGATGCGGTCGCCGCCGCGGTGGCGGCGGAGCTTCCCACCCTGCCGCGATCGGCGATCGCAGGGGCAAGCTGGTCGGGCCATGGCGCGATTATCGTCGTGGACGACTGGAACCAGGCCGTCGGTTTGGTCGATCGCCTGGCGCCCGAACATCTGCAACTGATGCTGCGCGACCCGGACGCGGTCTTCGCCAAAGTGCGCCACGCCGGCGCGGTCTTCTTAGGTCAGTTCTGTCCAGAAGCAGTCGGCGATTACGTCGCCGGACCGAACCACGTGCTGCCGACAGGGCGAACCGCTCGGTTTGCCTCCGGCCTGTCGGTATTCGACTTCCTCAAGCGCACGACTTTTGTGTCCGCGACGCAGGCGGCACTTCAGGCCATCGGGCCGGCCGGGGTCGCACTGGCAGAAGCCGAAGGCTTGCAGGCGCACGCGCGAAGCATCGCATTGCGTCTGGATCGCTCATAGCTGCTGCCCCAGGCGCTGCTCTTGTCGGATGAGCCCTAATCGGTGCATTCCTTCCTGAGGAGGAAGCGAGCAATGGCCCGTCCAAATGCAAAGCGCGCCGCGTGAGCAAGGAAATCCGCCTGCTGTCGACCAGCGCGATCCTTGGCTACGGCTTCCCTGAAGCCTCGCTACAGGCCGGCCTGGACCGTGATCCCCATGTCATCGGTGTGGACGGCGGCAGCGTCGATCCTGGCCCGCACTACCTCGGTTCCGGTAAACCGTTCTGCTCCCCCATCGCCATCCAGCGCGACCTGCGGTTGATGCTGATTGCCGCCATCCGGGCGAACATTCCTCTCGTCATCGGCACCTGCGGCGGGGCTGGCGGTGCGCCGCACCTCGACCTCGTCGCGACCATGGCGCGTGAGATCGCACGGCAGGACGGCCTGCAATTCAAAATGGCACTGATCCAGGCTGAACAGGACAAGGACAGCGTCAAGCGGCGCGTCGCATCGGGCCGGGTCACATCATTGGCCCACCAACCGGCGCTAACAGATGAAACCATCGACCGCTCGGCCCGCATCGTCGGCATGATGGGACCAGAACCTTTCATCGAAGCCCTGGATGCCGGTGCCCAGGTCGTGCTGGCCGGACGAGCGAGTGATCCGGCGTCATGGGCCGCCGCCGCCACTCGAGCCCAGTTGCCGCCCGCCCCGGCCTGGTATGCCGGCAAGATGCTGGAATGCGGTGCCACCCCCTCGATCCCGAAAGGCCATGACTGCCTGTTCGTCACCGTTCGCGAAGACCATGTCGATTGCGAGCCAACCAATCCAGCCCGGCGCTGCACGCCGCTGTCCATCGCCAATCACTCGCTGCACGAAAACAGCAGTCCCATTCACCACATCGAACCGGGCGGAATGCTGGACACTTCGCAGTGTCGTTTCGAGGCACTCAGTGATCGGGCGGTGCGGATTTCCGGCATGACGTGGAATCCGGCATCCCAGTACACCATCAAGTTGGAGGGGGTCGAACTGGCTGGCTACAGATCGGTCTGCGTCTGCGGCACGCGTGATCCGTTGCTGATCGGCCGGTTGGATGATTTCATTGCCAGTGTTCGCAACGAAGTCGCCACCAAAGCGGCCGCGTTCGGAGCCAATCCCGACAGCTACCAGCTTGGCATCCGTATCTACGGCCGCGACGGTGTCATGGCCGCACGCGAGCCTGTCCGCGACGCTCACCCGCACGAACTGGGATTCGTTCTGGAGGTGGTGTCCCAGCAAAGCCAGGAGATGGCCAGCGCCGTTCTTGGCATGGCGCGCACCAACATGCTGCACACCGACTTCCCCGGCCGCCTCTGCCGTGAAGGCAACATGGCATTCCCGTTCTCCCCCTCCGACATCGAGGTCGGCCCGGTCTATCGTTTCAGCGTCTACCATGTCGCGGAGCTGGACGACCCAACCGAACCATTCCCAATTCATTACGAGATGCTTTGACATGGCGCTGATCAAGGATGTAGCCAAAGTCTGCAAGAGCAAGAACGCCGGGCCGTTCGAGCTAACTGTCGACGTGGTGTTCGACAGCGCCGAAACGTTCGAGCGTGTGAAGGCCACCGGCGTGCTGTGCCCCGCGCTGTTCGCTCGTTTGTATAACGTTCCCGAACGGCACGTCCTGTTTACCCCGTATGATGCGGCGTTTGCCTTCAAGGCA
>JAQGHW010000916.1 GCA_028291505.1 Rhodopila sp.
TTGCAGCCGAGGACGTTGGATGTCAGAGAGAGTGCATGCGAATCCGTTGGCGACGATTGCTCGCAAGGTCATGGCACGTGTCGCGGTGGCACTACCGACGGCATGGTCTCGTTCTGGATGGCCGACCGTCGGACCAAGTGTGGTACTTTGCGTACGGTTCTAACATGGATGAACGAACATTTGTCGAGCGACGCAGGATCAGGCCGCTCGAATCCCGCGCCGGTCGCATCGTCGGCTATCGATTGCGCTTCAATCTTGAAGGCCGACCGAAGGGCAAGGCTGCGCCAGCCAACATCTGTCCCGATCCGGATCAGGAGGTGTGGGGCGTCCTATACAAGATAACACGTCGAGACATGCTTCGCCTGGATTCGACCGAAGGGGTTCCGGGTCGTCGCTATCAGCCCACATGGCTCGACGCGGAAGACTTGGACGGTAATTCGATGACGGCGATCGCCTACGTGGCAACCGGCAAGGAGATCGATGGTAACCCGTCACACCGTTACATCTCGCTGCTGCGAGAAGGTGCGAGACGTCATGGACTACCGCAGCATTGGGTACAATTCCTGGATGACGTGAGCCACGCTGACTGAAGCCCAGGCGGGTTCGAGGTTGCATCATCTCCGTGTGACAAGTCATGCTTGGCGTCATGCCAGACCGCCGTTTCCGAGCCGTGGATGGGTTGATCGGCCGCGTGCAACGTGTCGCCGCCCCCAGACCCGACCCGGTGCACATCCTTGCTCAGATGATCACAACTGGTTGCGGGTTTCGACGGGAGTTGGCGGGGGCTGCTATGATGGTATGGAAACGATGCGGGAGTGGAGCGCGATTTGCTGCATGGCGCAATGATTTATGCTGTTTCGGGCGGTGTTTGGGCACGACGCGGGCAGGCGGGATCGCGGCGCGCGGCGCCGGAATGAAATTCCACCGGTGGCCGGTTGCGGCCGAGGAACAGATCTGGCCGTAGTGCCGGAGATTGATGCTTGGAAAGCATAGGCGGATGATGGGGAAACGGTAACGATGAGGCTGCCGACGGCGTCAGGCTATGACCGGATCGACTCCGTAATGCCAGGTCCCGTTTTGTCCAAGAGACAACGGACGTTGCCCGACGGCAACAAACCGATCTCGCGGGGACGGGTCTCGCCCGCGATCACCGAAGGTGTCAACGCGCCTCCGTCCAGCTCTCGGAGAAAGCCAGGGCGCAGGTGCTGAACGGTCTGCCCTCGCGCTGGGTGGGAAATGGGCGGCCCTTCGCCTGAACGCCATTGACCGTCAAGCGTGCCCCGAGCGCCGGGATCAGCACCGTGCAGACACCGTACTTACGTGCCGGGGGCGGGCCTGGTTGCGTGTGGATCAGCAGCGGCTCACCGATGTCATACCAGGTAAGCGTGACCTCCTCATCGTGCGATACCGCCCGCTCGGTCCAGAAATCGCGCGCATCGCCCGTCTTGTCGAACGCCGCGTCGGTCACCGGAATCGCGGTGTCTGAAAGTTCGTCGTTGAGCATTCCCTGGACGGTCTTCTGCAGCCAGCGCGCCAGGGCAATGTTGTCGGCGTAGATCTTCCACCGGTCCTGGGTCAGATCGCTCTTCACGTAAAGCACATGGCCGGCGCCGGCGGGCGAGATCAGGATGCGCCAGAAACTCGCGTTGGTTGTGATCGCGCCGCCGTCGGTGTCGCTCAGGCGGATGAAGGGGTTTTCGCCGGTCAGGATCAGCCGGTTCGGATCGAGGGACATCGGACTTCCTGAAATGAGATAAGGCCCACTGAGCCTACCGGTCATCTCGTGCCGTACGCAATGGGGATGGCGGTGCCTCGGTCGGGAGCCAGGCGGCTCAACGGAATGGGGCCTTATGCGGCATCGACATGCTGGGGTTCGCGCCAGCAGCGCATCCTCCTACAGTTTCCCGGCCGCAGTTGTGACATCCCTGCCAACAGGCACTCACAGGGTCGGCGGTTTTCCGCGCGTCAGTGTGACCCAAAAACCGCGGATTCTGAACCACGCCTTCAAAGGTATGACGCAGCAGCTCATTCAGCTTCTCGGCCGACTTTTAGTCCCCCGCCTGCCGCAACGAATAGATTGACCGTTTGGAGGAACCGCTCGGTACGCGCCTGGACCAGGCTGAGTTCTGCTAATTGCTGCAGGCGCTGCGCGTCCAAGACCTGTAGGATCGTCGAGTTTCCGGCGGTATAGCCTTCGCGGTTCAGCCCTAATGCCTTGGTTGCGGAACTGAGGGCGTGTTGCTGTGCCGTCACAGCATCGGCGCCGTTCTGCAGGGCGTGCAATGTGTCCGAAATTTGCCGGAACGCGGTTAGTACCGTCTGCTGATATTGCGCGAACGCAGCCTGGTAGGCGTCCTGCGCTGCGCGGCGCTGCGCGGAGAGGGCCCCTCCGTGAAAGATCGGCGCGGTGATCCCGCCGACGAGGCTCCAGGCAGCACCTGCCGGGCCGCCAAGTAGACCCTGTTCGGCAACATCGGCGCTCAAGCTGATCCGAGGATAGAGATCGGCCGTCGCTATCCCCACCGCGGCGTTCGCCGCATGGAGCTGCGCTTCGGCCGCGCGGATGTCAGGGCGCGAACGGACCAGTTCCGACGGCACGACCAATGGGACGTCCTGTGGAAGGCTCATGCCAGCCAGGCTGAAGTCCGGCGCTGACCAGTCGGCGGGCGCACTGCCTACCAGTGTCGCGAGCGCATCCTGGGCCATGTTTAGTTGTTGATGCAGCGCAGGCAACAACGTCCGATCGCGATCCATTTGGCTCTGTGCCGTGGTGACGTCCTGATCCGATGACGCGCCGGCCGCTTCCCGGGCTTGAACCAAGCCGAGCGTCCGCCGGTCGGAGGCGATAACACTATTGACGACGTCGATCTGGGCGCGTGTCGACGCGATTTGCAGGGCCTCGAGGACGGTGTCGCTGGCAATGTCCAATTGCACGGCGCGGAGAGCCTCCTGCTGGACATCTTTGTCCGCGGCGGCGAGTTCGATGCTGCGGCGGGTCCGGCCGAACACGTCCAGGTCGTAGCTGACACCGACGCCGGCGGTATAGGCCGAAAACGTCGGGAATGTCGCTGCTTGCGGACCAAGGAAGGAGGCGCCGTACTTTTGCCTCGCGAGCCCACCTGTCGCGTCGAGTTGCGGAAAGAGCCCCGCGCGCGCGACTTTGACCCCTTCGGATGCTTTCGAAAGGTTCGCGCGCGCGACTTCGAGCGTTCGATTCCTGCTCAGCGCCAAAGTGACCGTCCGATCCAGCTCCTGAGACCGTAGGCGTGCCCACCAATCCGCATCGAGCACGCCGCCGAGGTATATCTGTTGTGTGGTATCTCCCGACGCCTCGGTGCTGACGGTCGCAGCCTGGCCCATGGCATAGTTGGTTTCACGGGGCTGTGAAGGAGCGACAAAGTCCGGGCCGACGGTGCAGCCGGCCAGGCCCGCCAACAACAAAATGAGCGCGGGCAGGATTCGGTATCCTGTCCACCATTTCGCAAGGATCGCGACCACATAGCGGTGAAAGGCTTGGTTCTCGAAGCGGCCGTCCAGCATGTTCGCGTTCGCAGGCGAGCGCGGCGGCGCATCCGGCCGTCGGTCATTTATGATCGGCATGCAGCCAGCCCGAAAGAGTGCCGAACAGGCAAGAAGGGCAAATCGTTTCATGATCCGGCCTGTACGATTTCCGCCGTTCGTTTCGATCCAAGACGGCTCGGCCGCACCCGGAAGACACCAAGGACAACGACGAAGAAGACCGGGACGAAGAAAATCGCCAGGACCGTGGCGCCGGTCATGCCGCCGATCACCGCCGTGCCGATGGCGACATGGGCGCCCGCACCGGCGCCGGTGGCGACGGCTAGCGGCAAGGTGCCAAAGATAAAGGCAAGCGACGTCATCAGGATCGGCCGCAGACGTTCTTTCGATGCGTGCAGCGCGGCGTGCGCCAGGGTAGCGCCGTCGTCGAAATGTTCCTTGGCGAACTCCACGATCAGAATGGCGTTCTTGGTTGCCAGGCCAACCGTTGTCAGCAGGCCCACCTGGAAATAGATGTCGTTGTTCAGGCTGCGCAACAACGTGGCGAGGATCGCGCCCAGAACGCCGAGCGGAACGACCAGCATCACGGCGAATGGAATGGGCCAACTCTCATACAGTGCGGCCAGACACAGCAGCACCGCGAAGATGGAGACGGCATACAGCTTGGTTGCCTGGCCGGCGGACTGCTGCTGCTCATAGGACACGCTGGTCCATTCATAACCGATCGCCGGCGGCAACCTGGCCGCCAGTTGTTGCATGACCTGCATGGCGGTACCCGTGCTGACGCCCGCGGCCGGTTGGCCAAGGATCTCGAACGACGGAACGCCATTGAATCGTTCCAATTTCTCCGGCCCCAGCTTCCATTCCGCGTGAATGAAGGCCGACAGCGGGACTTCCTGACCCCTGATGTTGCGCACGAACCATTTGTTCAGGTCCGACGGTTCCATGCGGGCGGAGACTTCGCCCTGGAGGAACACCCGTTTGGTCCGGCCACGCAACGTGAACTGGTTGACATAGGCCGACCCGAAGGCCGCCTGCACGGTGGTGTTGATGTCCGCATCGGTGACACCGAAGGCATCCGCCTTCTCGCGATCGATGTCGAGGACGTATTGCGGCGCGTCTTCCAGCCCGTTGGGCCGTACTGCAACCAGTCTGGGATCTGCCGCGGCCATGGCTAGAAGCTTGTTTCGGGTGGCAAGGAATGCTGCGTGCGACAAGCCGCCGCGGTTCTCGAGTTCGAAGTCAAAGCCCGACGCGTTGCCGAGTTCCATGACCGGCGGCGGCAGGAACGGCACCACCTGCGCGCCCTCATACGTTGCGAAATGCTGATACGCCCGGGCAGCGATGGCCTGAGCGGATTGCGAGGCCTTGGGGCGGGCGTCCCAGTCCTTGAGCAGGATCGCGGCGAAGCCGGCGTTCTGCGCTCGGCCGCCGAAATTGAAGCCGTAGGCGGTGAACACGCTATCCACTGAATCTTTATCCTGTGAGAGAAAGTAATTACGAATGTCCGTATTCACCTTCTCGGTGAGGCTCGCGGGGCTGCCCGGCGGGGTCTGGATCTGCACAAAGATCTGCTGCTGGTCTTCATCCGGCATGAAGCCCTCGGGAACGCGGGTAAACAGCCAACCGGTGACCCCGGTCACCCCGACGAACACGATCATCGCGAGGGTCCGATGGCGAATCATGGAGCCGACGCCGCGGCCGTAACCGTTGCTAGTCCAGTCAAACCCGCGATTGAACAGGCCGAAGATGCCGTACGTCTTCTGATGATTGCCGTTGCGGGCCGGCTTCAAGATGGTGGCGCACAGCGCCGGCGTCACGACGATCGCGACCAGGACCGACAGCGCCATCGCCGAAATGATGGTGATGGAGAACTGACGGTACACGACGCCGGCCGAACCGTCGAAGAACGCCATCGGCAAAAACACCGCGGACAGCACCAGCGCGATGCCGACCAGCGCGCCGGTGATTTGGTCCATCGATTTGCGGGTAGCTTCCTTGGGTGACAGCGCCTCTTCGGCTATCACTCGTTCGACATTCTCGACCACGACGATGGCATCATCGCCCAGCAGGCCGATGGCGAGCACCATGGCGAGCATCGTCAATGTGTTGATAGTCATATGAAAGGCGGCCAGCACCCCAAACGTGCCGAGCAGCACGACGGGAACGGCAATCGTCGGAATCAGTGTCGCTCGGATGCTCTGCAGGAAGACGAACATCACCACCACGACCAGTGCTATGGCAACAAAGAGTGTGACGACCACCTCATGCAGCGACAGGCGGACATAGGGCGTTGTATCGACCGGATAGACGGTCTTCAAACCCGGCGGGAAATATCGCTCCAGCCTGTGCATCTCCGCGCCGATCGCGCTGCGAACATCGAGCTGGTTTGCGCCAGGTGCCAGGTTGATGCCGATCGCCGCGGTCGGCTGGCCGTTGAACAGGCCGGACGGTTCATAAGTCTCACCGCCGAGCTCGACCTTGGCGACATCTTTCAGCCGCACCTGCGACCCGTTCTGATCAACTTTCAAAAGAATCTGTTCGAACTGGGCGGGCGTGCTTAACCGCGTCGGCCCAACCACCGTCGCATCGAGCAGTTGTCCTGGCCGGGCGGGCAGCGCACCAAGTTCGCCGGACGACACCTGGATATTCTGGTTCATGATGGCGGCGCGCACGTCCCCGACCGTGAGCCCGTAACTGTTCAGTCGGTCCGGGTCGAGCCAGATGCGCATGGCATATTCGGCGCCGAACAGCGTGTAGTCGCCGACCCCGGGAATGCGCGACAGCGGGCTTTCGATGTTAGAGGCGACGTAATCGCCGATCGCTTGCGAATCCATCGACCCGTCGGTGGAGATGAAGGCGACGATCGTCATGAAGTTGCTCGTCGCTTTGGTGACCGAAATTCCCTGTTGCGTGACATCTGCAGGCAGCATCGGCTCCGCCAACGCAAGTTTGTTCTGCACCTGCACTTGCGCGATGTTCGGATCGGTGCCCTGCGCGAACGTCAGCACGATCTGCATCGACCCGTCCGCCTGCCCGTTGGAGGACATGTATTCAAGCCCGTCGAGGCCGTACATTTCCTGCTCGATCGGCGAAATGACGGTATCCTGCACGGTCTCGGCGGAGGCGCCGGGATAGGTGACGCTGATCGTGATCGGCGGCGGCGCAATCGGCGGAAACTGGTCGATCGGCAGAGTAAGCACCGCAATGCCGCCGATGAGCATGATGACGAGCGCGATGACCCACGCGAACACCGGCCGGTCGATGAAGAATCTCGACATGAAATACCTTTGGGTTCAGCGCGCGGAGGCGGTCATCGGAGCGGCCGCGTGCGGTTTCACCTTGGTGCCGGGTTCCGCCTGCTGCAGGCCATCGACCACGATCCGATCGCCATCGCGCAGCCCGCCGGTGACAACCCAGTTGGTGTCGTCGGCCCGGGCGATCGTGATCTTACGGCGGAAGACGACCTCGTCGGGGCCGACAACGAGCAGATACGGATCGTCGTGAATGTCGCGTGAAACCACGTTTTGCGGCACCATCCAAGCGCGCTGCTGGCCCTCATGAACCGCAACATGCACGAACATGCCGGGCAAAAGGATGTGCTTCGGGTTCGGGAACGCCGCCCGCAGCGTGGTCATGCCGGTGCCCGGATCAACCGTCACTTCGGAAAATTGTAGCTTGCCCTGCAGGCCGTATGGGGTGCCGTCCTCCAGCGTCAAGTCCACCTGGCCGGCATCGCTTGGTTGCCGTAAAACCTGATCGCCCTGCGTCGCCCGACG
>JAQGHW010000917.1 GCA_028291505.1 Rhodopila sp.
CACTCTGGGCCAAGAGCGAAGAGATGGTGGCCGAGCGCTTCTGACTACCCGCCGCGCAGTCGCAGAGAGAACCGACATATATCCCGGAGAAACTAAAGCACTGGAACAAGTCGACGTCGGTAGCGCCGTCGAACACGGCAGGGGCGACGAGATATGTCGAGGAATGAGGCGGTCCCTTTTGCGTGCCGATTGACAAGGGGATCGCCGTTCCCCGAACGTTCCGCCGCTTGGTGCCGAGCTGGGAGGAGATGCGCGAGGCGGTGGCGGTCTATGCCGCACGAGCTGTGGAAAAGCTACGCGCCGAGGGCCTTAAGGGCCGCTCATTCAACCGGGACCGTTGCAACCTGGATCGTCGCATGGGATTTCACGAACGTGTGGGAACAGTGCTTGAGTGGCAAGCAATCTAGGGGCACAGTCCGCCGCCTTCTGAACACCCTTCCATTCCTCTCGGGGAGCCACCCTTGATGCTGCGTTTCGCCTCGCTTACCCTGGCGCTGCTACTTAGCGGCTGCGGCTACAAAACGTGGTGGAATCCACCGTTCTCCGGGGGTTACAATCCCAATCAGCCGGTTGTGGACAGTGAGAATATGGATCGCGTGCAGGGGCAGGAGCCGGCCGTCCCGACACTGACAACCGAGTCTGGCGATATTTGGCCGGGTCCGCTGAAGCCACCGCCGACGCTGCAGGATCTGGAAGCTGCAGGAGGCCTTACGCCTCAACCGGAAGCACCGGTTCCTGGCTCCCCGCTTAGTCGGGGCGTTGGAGAGCCCTATCCGTCGCCGAACCCCAGCACCGGTAGTTCAACCCCGCCAGGAAACGCCCAGCCCGGTCTTGCCACCCCGCAACCCGCTCCTCCGTTGTCGAGTTATGCCGCCCCACCAGCCGCGCCGCCGGCCCGCGGACAGGCGGGTCAGGTTATTCAGACGCCGCACGGACCGTCCGTCACGACGGGCGGCGGTCCTGGATATCAAACGACCATATCTCCGGGCGGCGGGCAGTCCATCGTCGTGCCGAATGGCAATGGGACGAGCACGATCATCCACTCGGACGGACGCATCGAAACCATCCCGACGACCAAGTGACGGCAACGCAAGGAACCATGAGCAAGCCGCTGACGATCCTGTACTTTGTCAATGCCGGCAGCCCGTCGGAACCTAGGACACGCGCAGCACCCGCCGTCATCCCTTGGGTGGCGACCCAGGGCGCGATATGGACCATATTGATCGCGACGACCGATCGGCATCCCGGCTAACATACCGCGATGCCCCGATTCGGATTACGCCTGACGCCTCAAGGCCACCTGGTCGCCGAGAATCAGGAGGACGCACCGGAAATCGACCCCCAGGTCCGCGACCGCCTGGCCGACGCGTTCGCTCAGGGAACCGGCTACGGCCTGGTCCGCCTGGGCGCTGGCGAGGTCGGCCACGCCCTGCCGCCGCTGTTCGTCTGGTGGCGCGCCTTCGCCACCCGATACGTCGGCGCCGTGTGCCTGCACGCGTCCGGCCGGGAGGAAGACGCCACGCTTCCGGTCGTGCCCGGCCTCGATGCGGGCGACCTCGCCTTCCTGGTGCTGACCGCGCCGATGATGGCCGGGGCCGAGTATTTGACTGAAGCTGTCCTGCTGGCGCTGTGGGACGATATGGCACTGGCCTTCGCCGACGCGCTCGCTGCCGCCGGTGTCGGACTGCAGCGTTTCCTGAGCGCACTGAACCCGGCCTGGAACCTGGTCGGACGTGTGCATTTCAACCTGGCGGAAAATCGCCGCGACGCCGAACAGCCGTTCGCCTTCATGGCGACCTACACCACCCGCCTTTCCGCCCAGGCCCGCGCCCAGCACGTCCCGCTCGGTCAGGCGTTACGCGAATATGCCGGGGCGGCAAACCGGGACAAACTGCTGTCCCTGCTGCTGCCGGTGCAGCGCGCCGCCGAACACTGCGACTGGCTCCGCCCGATGATCGACGCGGGTGAAATTTTTCATCCGTTGCGCTGGGGACCCGCCGAGGCATCCCGCTTCCTGCACAGCCTTCCGGAACTGGAGAGTGCCGGCGTCGTCGTGCGCATGCCCGCGACGTGGCGCGCCAACCGCCCGGCCCGCCCGCGGGTGACGGCCACCGTGGGCAGCCGCAAGCCCTCGGCCGTCGGGCTGGAAGGCGTGCTCGATTTTCGCATGGGCGTGATCCTGGACGGCGAACCGCTGACCGACGACGAGGTCGCCACCCTGCTCGCCGGCACCGAAGACCTCGTGCTGCTGCGCGGCCAATGGGTCGAAGTCGACCGGGCACGGCTCGAAAAGACGATGGACCGGTTCCGCGAAGCCGAGGCACTCGCGGCCAGCAACGGAATGACCTTCGCCGAGGCGATGCGGATGCTGGCAGGCGCCTCGATCAGCGGGGACGACCCGGCCGCGACCGATGCCGATTGGTCGCGCGTCACCGCCGGCCCGTGGCTGGAGCAGACACTGAAGGCGCTGCAAGCCGGGGACGGGCAGGGGGCTGATCCAGGTCCGGCCCTGAAGGGTACGCTGCGACCGTACCAGCGCGCCGGCACGCACTGGCTGCATTTGCTGTCGAGCCTCGGTCTGGGCGCCTGCCTCGCCGACGACATGGGACTGGGCAAGACGATCCAGGTGCTGTCGCTGCTGCTGGTCGAGCAAGCCGCCGGCCAGCCAAGCCTGCTGGTGGCGCCGGCCTCGCTGCTGGGCAACTGGGCCGCGGAGATCGAGAAATTCGCCCCCGGCCTGAAAGCGGTGATCCTGCACCCCTCGGCAATGCCAGCCGACCAGATCAAGCAGTTCACGCCGGAACGCGCGGCGGAGTTCGACCTGGCCATCACCAGCTACGGGTCCCTGCTGCGCATGCCGGCGCTGGCCGAAACATCGTGGCGCTTCGTCATCCTGGATGAGGCCCAGGCAATCAAGAACCCCGCCGCCCGCCAGACCAAGGCGGCCAAGGCGCTGCGTGCCAAGGCCAGGATCGCGCTTACCGGAACGCCGGTGGAAAACCACCTCGGCGACCTGTGGTCGATCTTCGATTTCATCAATCCGGGTCTGCTCGGCAACGCCAAACAGTTCTCCCGCTATGCCAAGGGCTTGGCGGAACGCACGGAGAACCCCTACGGGCCGCTGCGCAACCTGGTGCGGCCCTACATCCTGCGCCGGATGAAGACCGACAAGTCGGTGATCGCCGACCTGCCCGACAAGACCGAAATGAAGGCGCTGTGCGGATTGACCCGCCGGCAGACAGCACTATATGGCCAGGCCGTCGAGGACCTGGAGAAAAGCCTGCAGGACGCCGACGGCATTCAGCGCAAGGGCGTCGTGCTGGCGATGTTGATGCGGCTCAAGCAGATCTGCAACCACCCGTCGCAATGGCTGAACGACAATGTCTGGGCCGAGGAAGACAGCGGCAAATGGGGCCGCCTGCGCGAAATCGCCGAGGTGGTCGCCGCCAAGCAGGAAAAGATGCTGGTGTTCACTCAGTTCCGTGAGATGACAGGCCCACTGTCATCGTTTCTGGGCCAGATCTTCGGTCGCCCCGGCCTGGTCTTGCATGGCGATACGGCGGTGAAAAATCGCAAAACCCTGGTGCAGACGTTCCAGGAGGATGAGACCGTGCCGTTCTTCGTCTTGTCGCTGAAGGCGGGCGGATCGGGGTTGACGCTGACCGCGGCGTCCCACGTCGTGCATGTCGATCGCTGGTGGAATCCGGCCGTCGAGAATCAGGCCACCGACCGGGCGTTCCGGATCGGGCAGAAGAAAAACGTCCTCGTGCACAAGTTTATCTGCCGCGGCACGGTGGAGGAGAAGATAGACGCCTTGATCGACTCGAAGCAGGGGTTGTCTGA